>CAZKEL010000024.1:0-13763 GCA_964551815.1 uncultured bacterium | reverse complement strand
TTATCAATGGTTTCCATGACAGCACCTTTCAGATTTTGCAGGTTACCACTATCATCCATAATGATATCAGCATCCATACCAAAGCGGGTGGCACGCCACTTATTTTCCTGAATGATCCAGGGATCTAATATAGGCAGCTGTGCCCCATCATCATATAAATTTGACAAGCCCACAACAAGAGTCTGGATAAAGGCAGTGAGGTTAACCATTTCTTCAATGGAGGGAACGGCATCACAGACTCTGACTTCCACTGTTCCAAATCCGGGATGCGGTCTGATATCCCACCAAACTTCCCGAATAGACTGAATAGAATTTGCTTTTTGCAGGGTGCGCATGAATTTTTGAAACTCACTATAATTTTTTAAATTTGGGGGAAGTCCTGCTGTTGGTAAGCCCTCAAATATTTTAGTGCGGGTAGAAGACAACCCCGTCAATTCATTTCCGAAATAAGGAGAATTAGCAGACAACCCGATAAGTAGGGGTATATAGCGGGTCATTCCATTGGTTATGGCAATGGCTTTCTCTCCGGATTCAACTCCCACATGTACATGTAGTCCGGTAATGATGAGACGGCGTACAGGCCATTGCATCCGTTTTAAGAAATTGGTATATCTGAGAGACTGGGTAACAGATTGTTCCTTCCATTTAGCAAAGGGATGTGTCCCCATGGATATAAGTGCCAGATTGTGATTATCGGCAACCTGTCGAACTTTTCCAATTTTATCCGTTAAATCACTTCGAACGGATGAAACATTTTCACAGATATCTGTATTTACTTCAACAATACAGTCTAGCAGTTCTTCTTTTACATGGTCAGATTCTGGAAATTTTTCTAAAATCAAAGGAGCACCTGAGACCAGATCAAAATTCTCTCGAGAAATAGTAAACAGTTCCGCTTCAACACCAATAGTAGGTGACGGAGATGCATTAAAAAATATTCTGCCTTTACTCAAAATTAATTCCGTTCCATGATGGATTCAAGAGAATCAAAATAGGCATGAGTCAGACTGTCACGATCAATATCAATCAGGTCATTAATAACCATGGAATTTGTATTAGTTACTCTGCCAATTGTTTGCGTGTGCATGTCCAGTTTCTGAGCTAATAGAATCAGTTCATAAAGAGAAGACTCTTCCAGAGATACCACAATTAGAGATTGGCATTCGCCAAAGAGAAGTTCATCATCGCGTAATTTGCGTACCACATCCAGCTGTGCTCCCAAACCCTTTTTGGCATGAACCAAAGATTCAGCGATATTTACTGCCAGTCCGCCATCAGAAACATCATGCGCAGATTTAATTATCCCCTTTTTTATGGCTTCAAGGCAAAGTTCCTGAATACCCATTTCTAATTCCAAATTCAAATGGGGAATAGGTCCTTCAACTTTGTCATGGATGGTACGTAAATATTCTGAACCTCCCAGACAGCCGTTAATGGCTCCCAGAGTTACGATGAAATCTCCCTCATCCTTGAATTCAAGAGTGGTATTTTGGGAGATATCATCCAGAAGGCCTACCATACCGATGACCGGTGTAGGATACACTGCAGAATCTCCGGTCTCATTATAGAAACTTACATTACCACCGGTTACCGGCGTATTTAATGTCCTGCAGGCTTCACCAATACCCAAAACAGCTTCTTTAAATTGCCAGTAAATTTCAGGGTCTTGGGGATTTCCAAAATTTAAACAGTTTGTAATAGCAATTGGTTCAGCCCCGGAGCAGACAACATTCCTGGCTGATTCTGCCACAGCGATCTGACCACCAATTCGAGGGTTTAAATACACATAACGCCCATTGCAATCAGTACTGATTGCCAAACCCTGTTTATTTTCTTTCAACCTGATAACAGCTGCATCCCCACCAGGTCCTTGCACAGTATTACTGCGTACTGTGGAATCATACTGACGGAATACAAACTGTTTACTGGTGATATTCGGTGAAGAAAGGAGGGTGAGTAAAACTTTATTATAATCTTCAGGCTCGGTTATGGATTCCAAGACGAACTTATTTTTCTCTTTAAAATAGGCAGGTTCCTGCACCGGCATATCATATTGAGGAGCACCTCCTCCTAATACCAATTCTTCTGCAGGGATACTTGCTGTCAATTCTCCCTGATGAAAGACTTCCAATAGTCCGGTATTCGTCACCACACCAACTTCTGTACAATGTAAATCCCACTTATCAAAAATGGCTGTGAGTTCTGCTTCAAAACCTTTTCGAATGACGATGAGCATGCGTTCCTGACTTTCTGAAAGCATAATTTCATAGGCGTTCATTCCTTTTTCACGCAGGGGTACTTTGTCTAAATCTATCTTAATCCCTGCCTTACCCTTTGCAGACATTTCAGAACAAGAGCAGGTTATTCCTGCAGCGCCCATATCCTGCATACCCACCAACCAGGGTTTACAGGCTAATTCAAGGGAGGCTTCCATGAGGAGTTTTTCTGTGAAGGGGTCTCCCACCTGTACATTGGAGCGTTTTGATTCAGTCTCCTCTGTCAATTCAACTGATGCAAATGTGGCACCATGAATACCATCCCTGCCGGTTTTGCTTCCCACTATAAATACAGGATTCCCTTCCCCTTCAGCTATTGCCGAGGCAACCTGGTCAGTATGTACAATTCCCAGAGACATGGCATTCACCAGACAGTTTCCGGAATATGAATCTTCTATCACCACTTCACCGCCAATAGTAGGAATACCCAGACAGTTTCCATAATCAGCAATACCTTCTACCACATGGCCCAAAAGGAACCGGTTTCGGGCACGCTCTAGACTGCCAAACCGCAATGAGTTCATGGAGGCAATGGGTCTGGCACCCATGGTAAATACATCCCTCATGATACCACCTACACCGGTTGCAGCTCCTTCATAAGGTTCAACAGCAGAAGGATGATTATGTGATTCAATTTTAAATGCAGTTGCCAAGCCATCCCCCAAATCAACCAACCCGGCATTTTCTTCTCCTGCCCCAACCAGCAGTCTGCCCCCCTCACGAGGAAGAGTTTTTAACATTTTGATAGAGGATTTATAGGAACAATGCTCACTCCACATTACAGAGAATATCCCCAATTCTACATAATTAGGTTCCCGTCCTAAAATTTCAATTATTTTATTAAATTCATCTTCTGACAGGCCATGTTCCATGGCAACATTCAGATCAATTTGTATTTCCTTAATCACGATATTCTCTCTATAGTTAACTGATTATTAAAGTATCTGACTTGTCTTATTTTCGGTCAGAGATTTTCATCTCATACAGTTTTTGTTCCTGGTTGACAAGATGGATATGAATGGAGTCTGTTGGCTCCAGAGGGCCATTCATTTCAACCCAGGCTCGGATGCCTTTCATAAGATATCCACTGTTGGTTAAGTGGGTTTTAAGCTGCCCCACATTGGTAATTACATTAAAATTTATATCAGTAGGAGGGAAAAAGAAACGGTATTTCTCAGGGATATAAATTCGGTTATACATATTCAGTGTATGTAAATCCTCAGAAATATCCAGATAAATATCATTTATTTCACTGAGATTTTCACTTTCATCTCCCCATAATTCACCCTGGGCAAAGACCGGCTCAGAATGAATACTGATTTCGATATCCTCCCCCTCTTTCAGATGCAGTGATTCCGTAATCAAATCCGGAATTTTAACAAACAGACTATTCCTGATTTTCTCTAATTTAACATGAATCAGGCGCATGGGGGAAAATTACACCAATTCCAGGTTAATTAAATAATGACAATTCCTCACCTGACGAGGTTTCTCCTGATATCTCATCTACCCCCTCAGTTTCTATCCATTTAAATCCGCTTATTCTCAGATAATTCCCCAATTTATTCCCATTAGCCTTCCAGCCTTTTACATCTACAAACTCTGTTAGATTTTCTCTGCGGGTTTTCTTTTCACCTCTTTTTGTACGGTAGTTAAATTCCATAACAGGATGAGAGTCAGTGGTAATAAGAGGTAGTTTTGAACCCCGCTCTTCACTGATAAAACCAAATCGTCTTCCTCTTGTCATTGTCTCAATAAGGAAGCGTTTTACATAATAGGTTTTTGCTCCGCCGTCATAGTGAATAGCACTTATGGTTTTTACCGGATCAAATTTTCCCAAGAGTTTAATCTCATTTAATTTATAACGGTTGGTAAGCTCAAAATCCGTCAACTCATAGGAACCATCCTCATAGATTACCAAAATAGAATCATCGGTGTTAAATGAGCCCAAAAAGCGTCCCTGCCTATCGGTATTTAATCTCCCAATGTTTTCATCCAGCCAGATATCTCTACCACCCAATGTGGATTCTCCCACTTCCCTTTGAGTCACTTTCCGGATGCGATACTTGGAAACGATATTTCCTTTAACCCCTCGACCTTTAATTGCCAGTTCACTAAAGTCAAAATCAAAGGCTTTCTTTCTTGCCTTTACTGAGCTATGAAGATTCACCGATACCATCTCTGACTCAGAGTTAGGGTTTGCCGTAAAATAAATAATCTCAGATTTTTCCGTTCCCTGTGTGATATCATATTCTCTATCCCTCACTATGGAAGTAACTGAAAATCGTTTGCCAAATGATATCCCGGACTTACCGTCACGGTAGATGACATTATAAACCATGTGTTCATCGTTTTTCTTCCAGACGGCTGCATGAATAATATTTTTACCAACAAAAGTTTTCTCTCCAATGGGGGTTATAATGAATTTACCATCTGCACGAAATACGATGATGTCATCCAGATCTGAGCAATCACGGATGAATTCATCCTTTTTAAGGGAAGTGCCTACAAATCCATCTTCCCGGTTCATATAGAGTTTTACATTTGCAGCAGCCACACGGCGGGCTTTAATGGTATCAAATTGGGTGATTTCTGTTCTACGCTCCCTACCCTCACCATGATTTTTCAAAATTTGCTCAAAATAGCGGATAGCATAATCTGTCAGGTGCGTGAGATTATTTTTCACCTCATCTAAATCAGCTTCAAGCTTCACTATTATTTCCTCAGCCTTTTTAATATCAAATTTGGAAATTCGTTTAATTTTTATTTCAGTTAAACGAATAATGTCCTCTTCTGTCACTTCTCGCATAAGCTGCTTTTTAAAGGGCTCTAATCCTTTATCTATGGTAGCAATGACTGCTTCCCAGGTTTCACATTCTTCTATATTGCGGTAAATTCTGTTTTCGATAAAGATGCGTTCTAATGAGGCAAAATGCCACTTTTCTTCCAGCGTTCTTTTTTGAATTTCCAGTTCCTGTCGAAGTAATTCAACGGTATGTTCAGTAGAAATTTTCAGCACTTCCGAAACAGTGACAAATTGTGGTGTTGAATCAATGATTACACAGCAATTGGGAGAGATACTCACCTCACAATTAGTAAAGGCATAGAGAGCATCCATAGCCACATCAGGGGAAACACCCTGTTTTAAATGCACCAGAATTTCAACATCCTTTGCGGTGTTATCTTCCACTTTTCTGATTTTTATCTTGCCGTTATCGTTTGCTTTCAGAATGGAATCTATCAGGCTGCCGGTAGTGACATTATAGGGTACAGATCTTATTGCCAGCGTGGATTTATCTACGACTTCCATTTCAGCCCGCAGTCTGATTTTTCCCCCTTTTTTCCCTGCATTATACTGGCTGAAGTCTCCAAATCCTCCTGTTAAAAAATCAGGGTAGAGTTTTGGGCGTTTTCCATTGAGTACATCAATGGAGCCCTGTACCAGTTCACAGAAATTATGGGGCATGATTTTCGTGGAAAGCCCCACTGCAATCCCTTCTACACCCTGTGCCAATAACATAGGGAATTTCACAGGAAGTGAAGTTGGTTCCTGCTTTCTGCCATCATAAGAGGTCTGCCAGTCTGTGATATCTTTGTTAAAAACTACATCTAAGGCAAATTTGGTAAGGCGTGCTTCAATATAGCGGGAAGCAGCTGCAGAATCTCCGGTGCGTGTATCACCCCAGTTGCCCTGTGTATCAATGAGAAGGTTTTTCTGGCCCAGATTAACTAATGCGTCGCCAATGGCTGCGTCCCCGTGGGGATGGTATTGCATGGTCTGGCCGATGATATTAGCAACTTTATGAAATCTGCCGTCATCCATTTCCCGCATTGCATGGAGAATGCGCCGTTGTACCGGTTTGAAGCCATCCTCAATTTTAGGGACAGCTCTTTCCAAGATTACATAAGAGGCATAATCCAAAAACCAGTTTTCATATAACCCCGAGACGGGTTTTGCTTCATGCAACGCATCAGATTCTTCCGGATGTAATTCGCCGTTTTGGGGAGTATTCTTATTTTCCATTTCAGACAAGTTCATTCTCCAATACATCTTCTTCAAAACGCAGGTTGTTTATGATAAATTTCTGGCGGTCCTCCGTATTCTTCCCCATAAAATAAGTTAATAATTCTTTTATGGATGTTTTACCACGGATAATCACCGGCTCTAACCGCATGGACTCACCAATAAATAGGCCAAATTCTTCAGGAGAAATTTCACCTAAGCCCTTGAATCGGGTAATCTCAGGTTTACCTCCTAATTTCTCCACAGCAATATTTTTCTCTTCATAAGTGTAACAGTAATGCGTTTCCTTTTTGTTGCGCACCCGGAACAGAGGAGTTTCTAAAATGAAGATATGTCCATTCTTCACTAAATCAGGGAAAAACTGTAGAAAAAAGGTGAGGATGAGAAGTCGGATATGCATGCCATCCACATCTGCATCTGTGGCGATGACAATTTGGTTGTAGCGGAGATTTTCCAACCCTTCTTCTATGTTAAGGGCATGCTGCAATAAATTGAATTCTTCATTTTCGTATACTACCTTTTTCTTCATTCCAAAGGAATTGAGAGGTTTCCCACGCAGGCTGAATACTGCCTGAGATTCAACATTTCTAGATTTGGTGATGGATCCGCTGGCAGAGTCCCCCTCTGTAATGAAAATAGTGGAATTCAGTCGTTTTTCATCATCTGCCTTCTCCACATTGAGATGGATTTTACAATCCCGAAGTTTCTTATTATGGAGGTTTGCTTTCTTTGCCCGCTGGTTGGCTAATTTTTTTACCCCTGCCATATCCTTGCGTTCACGCTCAGACCGGAGAATACGCTTCAATAATGCTTCTGCAGTATCAGGGTGTTGGTGGAGAAAATTATCCAATTCCCGCTTCACGAACTCATTGATAAAAATCCGTACTGTGGGACCATCAGGCCCCATTTCAGTGGAACCTAACCGCGTTTTGGTTTGTGATTCAAAAACGGGGTTTTGAATGCGGACAGAGATGGCCCCAATAATGGAAGCACGAATATCCGATGCATCAAATTCTTTTTTATAGAAATCCCGAAGGGTTCGCACCAGAGATTCCCTGAATGCTGCCAAATGGGTACCGCCCTGAGTGGTATGCTGACCATTTACAAAAGAATAATATTCCTCACCGTATTGATCCCCATGAGAGAGAGCAATTTCAATATCGTCACCCTTCAAATGAATCACAGGATAATGGATTTTTTCCACATCGGTCTTGCGTTCTAAAAGATCTTTCAGCCCGTTGGGGGAGTGGAACTTTTCTCCATTAAAACTGATGGTAAGGCCCGCATTGAGATAGACATAATTCCAAATCTGGTCTTCTACATATTCAGGAAGATAATGAAAATTTTTGAAAATATCATTGTCAGGAGAAAAACTCACTCTAGTACCATTACGGAGACTGGTTTTTTCAATGGTATGATCATTAGCAATTTCACCTCGTATATAGTCCGCCGCTTTCATTTCCCCATCTCGAATGGACTGCACCGTAAAGGCTTGCGAGAGGGCGTTTACTGCTTTAGTACCTACACCGTTTAATCCCACTGACTTTTTGAAAGCTTCCGTATCATATTTGCCCCCTGTATTGATTTTGGAAACGCAGTCAATGACTTTGCCCAAGGGGATGCCTCTGCCATAATCTCTGATGGTTACCTTGTGATCAGAGACTTTCACTTCAATGGTTTTGCCATGGCCCATAATGTATTCATCAATGCAGTTATCCAGTACTTCTTTCAGGAGGATGTAGATTCCATCGTCATGAGAAGAACCGTCCCCCAATTTCCCGATATACATTCCCGGGCGGGTACGGATATGTTCTTTCCAATCTAGCGATTTTATGGTTGATTCATCGTAAATGGGTTCAGGCATAATTCAGGTGTGGTATTTTGGCATTAATTTGGTCATTTCCCGACGGGGAATTTTAGGGATATGTCAGGATGTGGGAAAAGGGGAAAATGTACTAATACCTTAAGTATCAGTCAAATCAGCTGGAAAATTTCTGGAAAGCTATTTAATCAACATAAGTTTCTGAGTTTTTGTAAACTCAGAGGTCATCATTTTAACAAAATATACGCCGCTTGAATGGTCTGAAGCATCCCAATGAATGGAATGCCATCCCGCTGGTTTAAGCCCTTGTACTAATTCCTCAACTTGTCTGCCCTGAAGATCATAAACAAAAAGGTTCACTTCAGAATCAACTGGCAGGGCGATGGTGATATTAGTTACCGGATTAAAAGGGTTGGGATACGCCCTTCCCAATCCAAACTCTTCAGGTATATATATTTCTCTACTTAACCTAACGGTATTAAAACCATCTCCCACAATCATATCTGCTTTAAATGTTATATATTCCCGGTATTCAACAATTTCACCACTTGCAGAATCGAAATACTTAAATGTTAATACTTCTCCCTCTGATACATTGCTATAATTCATCATAATGTAAATATGGCTTTCACCAAAGGGGAAATACATCCGCTCAGCTACTCCCCGGCATTCTTCCCCAACAAATGCTGCCACATAATCTCCTTCATTATCTTCCCTATTTTCAATACTGAGAGTAACTGTTCCATTAAATTCAAAAGCATAAGGGTTAACCGCCCAATCAGAGATTAATTCAGGCAACACCTTTTCATCTCTCTCTCGTACTAAGCCATCATCTAATTCAAAGTTAGGATATACAAAGTCAGAAGCTTCTTCAACTCTCAACATATATCCCTCTGTTGGGTACATAGTTTCAAGAGTTCCAAACCAGCCATAATTTTCATAATAGATTGTGGTATGTGTTCTATTTTTTAAAAAGTCCCCATCCGTAAGTACGACTTCTGCCAGTGCCGAATCTACCGAACCTGCATATTGAGGTGTATAGCCAATTGGATTCCAACCATCAATTAATGTGATAGTATTTGCTGCAGGATCCACTGGTAATCCTGGTACTACAAGATAATCTTGCATTGTTAATTTTATCTGGTACATCTCTGTTACATTTAATGTTTCCAGGGTAGCGCCAAACCATCCTATTACATCATAATAAATTGCAGAAGCATTAGGAGTTTTTATTATGTCACCAGCAGAGGGATTTAAGGAATATAAGATATTATTAATATCCATATCATTTTCTATATTTATTGAAAACCAGGACCAACCTTCATTTAATGGTTTAATCAGATTTACAAAATTACCAATTAAGAGTTCATAGGGTTCAGTTACATCTCCCAGGACTTCATTAATTTGAAATTTATATATATTATCAGTTGGGTAAACCCTGTTCTGAGATGCATCATAATATTTAAATATAATGGCATCGTTTTCTATATCGCTTCGTAATTGAATTTCATACAATTTTGTTCCCTGATAGGGACCAAAAGGGATATCTAACTGGAATGCTACACCTCTAACATTGCCCTCAGCATCAAAAGCTGCTAACATATCACCTTGGGCACCTAATTGTTCACCACTTATACTATGAGTAACCACAGCCGTCATAGATGCAGTATGTTCATAACAAGGGGGGCAATCCGTCCATTCAGGCTGACTTCCATAGCATGAATCATCCTCTCCTCCACAAATGCCACTACAGTCAGATACAACTTCATTATAGCCACTTTCACCGCAAGAAACAAAACCATAGCTATCTGCTCCACAATCCCCTCCACAGTTTCCACAGGCATCAGCAATTAAACAGCTTCCATCATCATCAATTGCATTAGGATTATAATTACAGGCATCAGGATTGGTACAGTCTGTAGTAGGTTCAGGGGTCTCAACAGAACCCATATCAGGCGCAAAACCTGAATATTCTGTTTCAGGAATATCGACTACAACTACAGTATCAGGGCCATCAGTTATTTCATAATATACAGTACCAGCATCTATACATGGAGAATTCTCAGCTAATGTATAGGGATTTTCAGAATCACTGGAAAAATAGGGGTTAATATTTAAATTGCTAAGGTCAGGATAATTCTGCATCTCCAATTGGAAAAATGCCATCATTTCAGGAGGAGTAAAATTATCCAAGCCCTCTACTAAAGAGTGATGAATATATAAATCAATTCCAATACTAGCCATTAAATCACCAGAAAGCTGACTACCACTGTTAGGGTAAAACGGATTTTCATTATTCCAAATAATAGAATTGGTTATGTAAAGAAAATTATGACCTCCAAATCCAGTTTTTTGTGTATGGATTGCAGATCCATAATTCCCCTGCGTAAGCTGATTATCTGCAATCGTACAATTTATCATATTCAAATCAGAATTCTTCAAATAAATGGCACCTGCCTTATCCATTGCTTTATTTGCAGTAAATTGAACGTTTCTCATAGCAGCCTGAACATTCTCAAAATGGATACCTCCTCCCCAAGACCCAGAGGCTATCCCAACACTTGCATTATTATTATGAATGATGGAGTTTTCAATTACCACAGAACCTGCATCCTCACCAAAAATACCACCACCATGATCCTGAGTTACAGCATTATGGCAGGTATTATCCTGCATTACTAAACCATCAATATAAATATTGGCATTACTAAAATATATTCCACCACCTTCAAGAATAGAATCATTATCATCTACATCTACATCTGAAAAAACAAAGGTTGTATCATCATCTCTTATGCCAGTTTCTTTGTCATTATGAATGTAAATACCACCACCCCGCTTACCTGACCTTCCACTTGAAATATGAACCTTGTCAAGTTTAGTATCTGAAGAATTAACTACCTCTATTGCACCTCCGTTATCAATAGAAACACCATTATTCACTTTCAAATTCTTTATTTCTACTCCAGAAATTTCATTAATCAATAATATGGGGCTATTGAATTTACTATCTAATTCTACCCACTCATTACGAAGTTCACTAGTACCTCTTAAGGTTGTATTGGCAACCAATTGCAATGGGAATGTAGTATTTGAAGTATCATATTGGGCTCCCTGTAATATGATTTCAGTATCCAGTCTGTTTCTCTCTTCTGTGTTACTCCCGCCATATACTTTTCCTAAAACTTTATCAATGTTTTCACCTTCTTCCACATGAATTTCTCCAGTGATGACAGAATCAATAGAAGTACAGTTTTCAATATGTATATCATAACCTCCATCTTTGGTTAACCAGTAATTTGAAATGGCAGAACTACCCTCGGGCTCATATACATAGTCAAAAGTACTCCCATTTAGAATAATATCAAATTCTCTATTATCAGAGTTGAAGGAAAAAGTTTTACCGATAGCTGCATAATTATTTTCAAAATAATTATTACTGTAGTTGAATTGATAACCTCTTTTCTCGGAACTAGTTAGCGTGGATTCGTTATTTAATGATAAAGTTTTTTCAGTGCCAAGGAGGATGTTTTTCTCTATTGTTGTATTTGAAGAAACTACTGGCTCAAAAAGCTTTAGTTCTAAATTATAGGATTTTGGAGAAGTTTTTACATTATTAAGCCTATCAACTGCTAATCTATGATGAGGTCTTTCTGGATCACCAATATGGGTATTGTCCATAGGAAGTTTTCCTGCGCCTCCTGCATCAGTTACTTCACTATCACCATTATCAATAACTTTACATTTTTGAATATTGGCTACAGTTCCTAATGTAAGAAACCCCCCACCTACACGTCTTGTATCTGCATATTGGTCTTCATCCCAGTTTCCTGTTAAAACAGTGCCTACACCATTTTGTACTGTAAGGCCTGTTAATTGCGTTTTTTGTTTTTCTTCTATTGGATTGTAATTATCAAAATTTCCTGAAAATAATTCATTGGAAAATAAAAATACTGATCGCGCACTAAGTTCTTTAGATATGCCATCAGCAGATGTATACACAAATGGCTGCATATAGCTGGTGTACTCTTCACTATCATTTGGCCATTCATCCTTCCAACCACCATCTACTATGGTATTATCTATATGATCAGATAAACTATCTACAGAATAATAACTGGTCATGTGCAGATTAGGATGTAGAACTATTACATTTTCTTCATAAATGCCTTCTTCAATTACAATGGTATTTAGTTGGCTTCTTTCAGGGTCCTCAGCCATTAATACAGCAGCCTGAATCGTTTGCAGGGGATCTTCTAAACTACCACTCCCTTCATCATTTCCATCATTAGATACAAACAAGACCGAATCTCCCGGGAAGGGATGTACTACCCGAATATGTCGCTCAATTAACTGAGTTTTATGTCGATTGGTATCCAATACCATTAGTGAAACAGAATATGGATTGGTAATGTCATATTTAGTGTAGGTATGATCAATAGAACAATCTGGGACTGAATCATTTACAGTAAAGCTGATTACTGTACTATCACCAAAATCCCAATTACAGGATGTAAAATACGTGTTTACTGTATCTGACACATCGCTGAAACTGACCGACAGGGGTACATAGCCTTGATTTGATGTCAAATTTTCATCATACTGAATTAAATTAGAGGGGTCATAGCTGATATTAAGCTCTGTTTCAAATATGGGTTCAAACCATTTCACCTCTGCTAAGCTATCTAAAACTTCTTTGTTATTGAGGGTATCTGAGACTGTGAGCTTAACAGCAAAATCACCTGGCTGTTCAAATTTATGCCGTGGGCTTGGAATAGGACTGTCATCGTTCCAGCAGATGCGGCTACTATCATCTACAGCACAATTTCCACATGTGATAATTTGACTGCTGTCTGTGTTGGTATATTCACTGCAGGTAAATACATTACCAGTATCTGCCTTAACTACAGATGCCATCAAGCCGTTATAGCCCATATCCCACCAGAGGGTATCTATGATACCTTCAGGATCAAGGGATGTATTCTCAAAATCTATTATGGCATCAGGGTGGTAATCTTCATTGCCCTGAAAGCTGAAATTGAAACCGGGGACCATACGAACCAGATGAATCGAATCTTGTTCATAATCAAAATTACCAGCTGTGTCAAATACCTTGAAGGTGATATAATAATCAACAATATTGGTGGTATCAGGCAGGTAATAGGTGTGGCTGGTATTGCAGGTAGTACTGTCTGTGAGCATTATGCCCTCACTAAAACCATCACCAAAGTCCCAGAAGCAGGAATCAATAGATGTACGATATGCACTTGAAATATTATTTAGATTTACTTCCAAATCTAAATAGCCCCAGTTATCACTTAAGGTAAACTCAGCCTCCATAAAGCGGATATTCCAGAGACCATCCTGCAGCCTGCTGTCTTGTTCAGTATAACTACTTACAATGGGCTGGCCCATAGTGGTCTGATGCCGTGCAGTGTTAGACGCACCCATACTAAAAGCGCCATGGCGAACCTGGGCGGCAGGAAGGATTTCCAAAAAGATAATGGATATCACATTTATTATTAACATTAATTTAATTAAATACATATTTTTATACAGTTAACCTAATAACTAGGGCTCAATAGTGACTAAAACTCTATAAGAACCACTATAACCTAGTTCTAAGTCACTTAATTGTATT
>CAZKEL010000023.1:21722-33987 GCA_964551815.1 uncultured bacterium | reverse complement strand
TTAATTAATTGTAACGCTGTTTTACTATGAAATGCGAACATTATTTCATATAACGGTGAGTATAAGAATAGTAGCTGGTTGCGTGGTGAATTCCTGTTAAAATACACAAAAGTTGAAACGAGGTAAAGCCGTTGTAGATACAACTACCCCGGCTATTATTTTTATACATTGTTACCTTCTGGGCTTTCATTCAATTCAATTATAAAATTCATCTTTCACAAACTTCTTTGCTCCAAGTTGTCCTTCGTCAATTAAAAAATATAAGTCAATAACCGAAGGTCTTATTTTTCTATCAATCGAATATTCTTGTATAGTTCGCACAGTTTGTATTAGATTTTTATCAACGCTTTCTTTCCCTACAATACCAATTTTTTTCGCAACTTTCATAATGACCAAATCAGGTTTTACACAATCATATCCAGTCTCAAGTAAAAATTCAGCAATGATGTTGTTGTACGAAAAAATGGAACTTTATTTACTTCCATTATCCTTTTCAATTTCTTGAACCCTATCCAAAAATCATCAATATCATTTTCTGACTTAATTAACGTTGGTATTTCCGTTTCAGTCAGTAGTTTATTAAAAGAACCTATTTTCTTTATCTTTCTCGCTAAACTTACAATATGAAATAGTTTTGCTTGTTGTCTTATCCCACCGATTTTCTCCCAAAATTCATCTGCTAAATCGCAAGGGTTCATTTTAACAATTTTGTCAATATCAAAATCAGCAAATATTTCATTGAATATTCCAGACTTAATTATTTGTTCAACCAGATTGGAATTAGCATTTTGACTATATGCAATTAAAGTTGTAAATATTTCAATAATTTCATTTTCAGATAATTCATCTGATACTTTTCGCATTTTTCTTACTTCTATTTCGTTTGAAAAATTGGTTCAACTTTGTAATTTTCTACTTTTTCAATAATACTATCAATATGTTTAAATATTTCCGTTTTCATTTTTACCTTAATCTCAAATTATCTATGTGTCAAACTATATTTTAGTGACTTTGATTTATTGTTAAACTCAGGTAATTCTCCAAATTTTTCAACATATTCAGCAAAACAATCATATTCAAATTTTGCAACTTCTCCCATTATTCTTAAATCTTTTGGGGCATTTGATTTTACATCACATTCAAATGAACAAACTGAAACGAAAAGTTTATCCACAAGGTCTTGATAATTTTCATATTTAAACCTAAATCTATCAGCACCACCGTGTCCAGTTTTTCCAATGATTGTATTGTCGAATTGTTTTAAACGTCCTTTTAAACCCGCTTTTGAATTTGTCATCCCAACATAAGTGATTTTAGAAATCCACTCAAAATCTTGTCCTGATAAGTCCTTTTCTGATATTGAAATGCAGTAAATTCCTGGATATTTAATTCCATTCAAAGAATTTCTATCTTTCCATTTTATCCATTGTGAAAATTTTCTATCTATCATCGTAGTTTGTTTCTTTACCTTGCACCTAACATCCCGTAAAACTCTATTATTGTGTTTAATGGGTTAACTCCTCTATGTTGAATAATGTTTTAAAGGATTGTATCATAAAAAAGGAAATTCCCTTAAAAATATGAAAAGCAATCTTACTCTAAAATATTCTTCCCCCCATCATCCAGAGATTTGGGGCGCTGCCAGTAGGAAAATTGTGGCGTCCAGGTTTCTTCATTTAGACCCGCTAACCCAAGCAGACTCCACATAGAGCAGTAAATATCACCAGGACCAAATACACAGTCGTTTTTTCTGAAAATTTTATTCCCCTCTTTGGTATAGACAACAGCCCCAGGCATATTTTCTACATCTGCCATGACGGTTTGCTCCCGGATATAATCTCCACCACCATGAGAGGCCAAGCGGAATCTCCAGCCACGGCTGTTAGCAAATGTACGTTGGAGTTTAGGATCGTCTTTAGAGACCAATACAACAGACATGGCAGACTCTAAATGAGGTAGAAAACCGTTAAATCCATCTGCCCAGAGTGTACAGTACCGGCATCCCTGCCCCATGTTATGAATCACCAGTAAGGTCTCCCTTTCTCCAAAAAACTCAGACAGAGAGACCTCTCCTTCCAAAGTTGAAAAACGATAATTGGGGATTTCCTCACCTTGTTGTTTCTGCTGAAGTTTAGCAAGTTTTATCATTAACTGATTGATTTGCTGCTCTAACTCTCTGATTTCTGATTGTGGCATAAATACTCCTTTATTATTTATACATCATTTCGGTACGAATAAATCGGTAATGGTTCCGCTAAACATTTCTGCTGCATTTGCCACAGTTTCAGTTAGGGTAGGGTGGGGGTGAATAGACAGGCCTATATCCTCTGCGTCTGCTCCCATTTCTATGGCAAGTACCGCTTCACCAATGAGATCACCGGCGGAGGGTCCTACAATTCCTGCTGAGATAATTTTCTTTGTATTCGGATCAAAAAGCAGTTTGGTCTTCCCTTCTATACGGTTAATGGCTAAGGCTCTTCCGCTGGCTGCCCAAGGGAATTCACCCTTCTCGTAGGGAATTTTTTTCTCTTTTAGCTCTGTTTCGGTAGGTCCCGCCCAGGCAATTTCCGGATCAGTAAAAATGACAGCAGGAATAACTGCCGGTTCAAAAGCGGAGGGCAGATCGGCAATGACTTCAGCAGCAACTTTTCCTTCATGAGTAGCTTTATGTGCCAGCATGGGGTCGCCGGTAACATCTCCAATTGCGTATATATTAGAGACAGATGTCTGCCTTTTTTCATTTACCGGAATAAAGCCTTTTTCATCTACCTGAATCCCGGCTTTGTCTAAACCAAGCGTTCCAGTATTTGGTTTTCTGCCTACTGAAATGAGAACTTTTTCAAATGCTTCACTAAAAGACTTCTCATTATCTGCTTCAAATTGCACCATTACTTTCCCTTCATCCGGATCTATTTTCGTGACTTTGGTTGAAAGGTAAATATGTTCAAACGATTTCTTTAATTTTCTTGCTAAAGGTTTTACCAGGTCTTCATCAGCACCAGGAAGGAGAGAGGGCATAAATTCCACCACAGAAACCTTAGCACCTAATGCGTGGTACACCGTTCCCATTTCAAGACCAATATATCCACCGCCTACTACCAGCAGCTTTTTAGGAATATCCTCTAATTCCAGTGCTGCTTTTGAGTGCATGATGCGGGGATGATCAATAGAAATATCAGGAATATCTGCGGAGCGTGACCCTGTGGCAATGATACAGTTATCAAAGGAAATGGATTGTTCTCCTTCCTCAGTAACTATTTGAATCTCACCAAATGATGCAAAGGTGGCAGTACCCTTAATGACCTGTACCTTTCTAACTTGTGCTAATTTACTGATTCCATTGCTGAGTTTTGTAATGACAGATTCCTTCCAGTCTCTCACCTTTTCCAGCTCAATGGCAGGAGAACCAAAGGTAATGCCTGATTTTTCCAAATGCTTTGTTTCATCCATAACCTTAGCAATATGCAGCAGAGCTTTAGAGGGGATACATCCTCGATTAAGGCAGACACCACCCAGAGCATTATCTTTTTCAATAAGCATTACCTGCTTTCCCAGATCTGCCGCACGAAAGGCAGCAGCGTAACCCCCGGGTCCGGCACCAATGACGACTACTTCTGCATGATGTTTTTTCACAGCGATTGGGTTATTTCTTCAAGGTTTGAGAGAAGCTCACCGAATCTGGTGGTGAACCGGGCCGCATCAGCTCCGTCAATTATACGGTGGTCATAAGAGAGTGAAAAGGGCAGGATGAGCCGCCGTCGAAATTTTCCCTCTATGAAAACCGGTTCATCTGCAGCCCGGGATATTCCCAGAATGGCAGCTTCCGGGGGATTTACTATAGGTGTGAAATGAGTTCCACCAATACCCCCCAGGCTTGAAATGGTAAAACACCCTCCTTCCATATCAGCAGGCAGGAGCTTCTTATTTCTGGCCTTATTACTGAGCAGGGTGAGTTCTCGTGCCAGGTCTTTTAATGATTTAGCATCGGCATTTTTTATTACCGGCACCACCAGTCCGTTGGCAGTATCCACTGCTACGCCTACATTAAAATATTTTTTCAGAACCAGGTTTTCGTTATTGCCATCTAAAGAGCTGTTAAATTGGGGCATCTCTTTTAGAATAATGCAGAGAGCTTTAATGAAGAAGGGCAGCAGGGAAACCTTGATATTTTCATCTTTATTCACCTTCTTCAACTGTTGGCGCAGCTTTTCCAACTTTGTGATATCACATTTGTCAAATTGGGTGACATGAGGGATAGCCTGCCAGGCTTTTTGTAAACGCTCTCCTGTAACTCGTTTAATTTTGTTTAAAGGTTGGACCTCAATCTCTCCAAATTTTGAAAAGTCTGTATCCTGGCCAGGGGCCGTAGTGGTGAGTGGGATGGGAGATTGATAATTACCGGCTAACTGCCCCTTGATATAACTCTGTACATCTTCTTTAGTTATACGCTCTTTTTTTCCACTTCCCTTTACCAGCTTTAAATCACAACCCAATTCACGGGCAAACAGACGAACTGAAGGGCTGGCTAATACCGGCTTCCCCAAAGGTGTTAAAGTGGAGATTTCAGGCTTTGAGGCAGGTGGTGGAACCGGTTGAGGTTCACTTGAAACGGGCGGTGGCGTTTGAATATCCAACCCATCTTCCTTACTTGGTTCAGCAGGAATTTCAGATTTCTCCTTTTCACTACTGATTGAATCTTCTGAGAGGGTGACAATAGTCTCACCTGGTGAAATGCTTCCTCCTTTTTCCACATACACCTTTTCAATTTTTCCGCTGAAAGTGGCTGGTATTTCCATAGATGCCTTTTCAGTTTCAACCAGAATTAATGGATCATCCTTTTTTATTAAATCCCCATTCTGCACCAACACATCAGAAATTTCTACTGAGGTAATTCCTTCACCTAATTCAGGAAGTTTTATTTCAGACATAACCCTATGGAAATCCGTTAAACCGTAATTGGATTTGGTTTATCCGTATTCAATTTGTATTTCAAAATGGCATCCTGTACTTTATTTTTTTCTACTTTTCCTTCGTTACTGAGGGATTCTAAAGCCGTCATTACAATGTAGAACCTATTTATTTCAAAGAAGCTTCGCAGTTCTTCCCGGGTTTCACTTCTGCCGAATCCGTCAGTTCCCAGGGCCGTAAATGGACAGTCAATATATGGAGCAATTTGTTCTGCTACCAGTTTCACATAATCTGAAACAGCCACAACAGGTCCTCTTTCCATTTTCAGGCAGGAACCCACATAAGAAATCTTATCTTCCTCTTGAGGATGTAAAATATTCCAGCGGTTTTTATCTTCTGCTTCCCGATGGAGTTCACTGAAACTGGTGACACTGAACACATCGCTGTCAATTCCCCAATCCTGTTTTAATAATATCGCTGCTTTCAAAACCTCGTGGACCATAGAACCACTGGCCAGTAATTGCACAGAGGGACTATTTCCTTTTTCCCCTTCTTGCAACAGATACATTCCTTTTATAATGCCCTCTTCCACATCTTCCGGCATGGGGGGATGGTTATAGTTTTCATTTTCAAGGGTGAGGTAATAGAATACATCTTCCTGATCGCCATACATGCGTTTTAATCCGTCATGAATAATCACTGCAATCTCATAGGCAAAGGCGGGATCATACGCTTTAATGTTTGGGACCACAGATGCCATGAGATGGCTATGTCCATCCTGATGTTGTAGCCCTTCACCTGCCAGAGTTGTTCTCCCTGCGGTACCCCCTAATAGAAATCCTTTAGTTCGCATGTCGGCAGCAGCCCAGATAAAATCGCCTACGCGTTGAAAGCCGAACATAGAATAATAAATGAAGAAGGGTATCATATTAATACTGTGACTGCTGTAAGCCGTTCCTGCTGCAATAAAAGAGGAAATAGCCCCTGCCTCGTTAATGCCTTCTTCAAGAATTTGTCCATCCGTTGCTTCCCGGTAATAGAGAAACTGGTCGGAATCAACAGGATCATACACCTGGCCCACATGGGAGTAAATCCCCAGCTGGCGGAACAGAGGGTCTATACCAAAGGTGCGGGCTTCATCAGGAATGATGGGGACAATATGACTACCAATATCCTTGTCTTTACTCAATATGGCAAGAATACGGACAAAGGCCATGGTTGTGGAGAAATCTCTATCCCCTGAGCCGGATAGTAGTTCCTCTAATATGGAAATAGGGGGAATGTTTAGCGGGGGTGCAAGGTCCGTTCTTTTGGGCAGACTACCTCCTAATGCCTCCCGTTGTTTTTTTAGATAGGCGATTTCTTCACTGTCCTCACCAGGCTTATAGAAAGGTGCTTTCACACATTCTTCATCTGAAAGGGGTATATCGAATCTGGAACGAAAATGCAGCAATTCATCTTCATTTAATTTTTTCTGTTGGTGAGTGATATTTCGACCCTCTCCTGCTTCTCCTAAACCGTAACCTTTAATGGTCTGAGCTAAAATCACAGTGGGTTGTCCCTTATGGTTTACGGCTTCATCATAGGCAGCATAGACCTTGGCAGGATCATGACCACCAACTTTGAATTTCCACAGTTCATCATCGGTGAATTGTTCTACCATTTTTAGAAGTTCGGGGTATTTTCCCCAGAAATGCTGCCGGATATAAGCGCCACCCTCCACAATGTATTTTAGGCTGTCACCATCTACCATTTCTTCCAGTCTTTTCAGCAGTAGTCCTGATGCATCCTTTTCCTGAAAGGCATCCCATTCAGAACCCCAGACTATTTTAATCACATTCCAGCCAGCACCACGGAAAGCCCCCTCTAATTCCTGAATGATTTTACTGTTTCCACGAACGGGTCCATCCAATCGTTGAAGATTGCAATTTACTACAAAAATCAGATTATCCAACTGTTCTCTTGCAGCTAAAGTGAGGGCTCCCATAGATTCAGGCTCATCCATTTCCCCGTCTCCCAGAAATGCCCATACTTTTCTCTGGTTATTTTCCATCAAATCTCTGTCATGAAGATAGTGCATGAATCTTGCCTGATAAATTGCCATAATGGGACCCAACCCCATGGAGACGGTAGGAAATTGCCAAAACTCAGGCATGAGCCAGGGATGTGGATAGGAGGACAGACCTCCTTCTTTGGCTAATTCCTTTCTGAAATTATTCAGCTGGGTTTCTGTAAGGCGGCCCTCTAAATAGGTACGGGCATATATCCCCGGAGCGGCATGCCCCTGAAAGAAAACCAGATCACCACCATGATAGTCAGGTCCGCGCAGAAAATGATTAAAGGCCACTTCATATAAGGTGGCAGCTGAAGCGAATGAAGATATATGGCCTCCGATTCCATGGTGTTCCCGATTTGCCCGTACCACCATTGCCATGGCATTCCAACGAATGAGCGATTTTATTCTTCGCTCTATGGCTCTGTCACCGGGGAAAGGTTTCTGCTGGCTTAAGGGAATAGTATTCACATAATCGGTAGTAGCACTGTAGGGGAGGCGTACCCCGTTCCGCCGGGCAAATTCAATGAGTTTTTCGATAATAAAATGGGTTCGGTCAACTCCTGATGTCTCCAAAATAGAGCGGATGGATTCTATCCATTCCTGAGTCTCTTGAGGATCAGGATCTTGGTATTGTGATTGTGGGTTCATAAACTCGGTAAAATTATGGCTTCTTTGAGGTGAAAAAATTACAGCGAATAAATATGCAAATAAAGACTACTGTTTTAGCTCCAGCAATTTTTCTATATATTTTGCCCAGCCTGATTTTTCCAGTTGAGCTAATTCATTGCGGTAGGCAACTCCATATTCGGGATGAGAATTTTCATCCATGGCCTGCAAGTGAATATGGGCAAATTTTGTGTCATTGTTTTTTAAAATAAGGGCAGAGCCTACATTACAGAACCCTTCAACTCTGGTATTATCTATTTGGATGTGATTTTCCAACAACCATACATGCAGTAGTTCATGAGCCAAGACTGCTTCAAACTCAATTTTTGGAAGTCCAAATAACAAGAATAGACCATAGGGTGATTTAGTTGAATTTGGTTTAGTTACTAAGGTAAATCCCTTCAGACAATGAGCTCCGTTCTTTGAACTCAACTTTGCTAATTCATTCCCGTTGACCAGGGTAATGTTTAGGGTTTCAGGAATATGCAGAAACCCTACAGCCTCCAATTGAAGTCGTACTAATTGATAAGATAATTGAATATCTTCTTCAGTTTCTATCAGGGTGGACTGACAGAGAGAGCAGAGGTATCGTCCATCTGCAAAGTGAAAGCCGCCTCCGGTAACTCCTTCT
The DNA here is from genome assembly GCA_964551815.1 of uncultured bacterium. Classification (GTDB taxonomy): domain Bacteria; phylum Fidelibacterota; class Marinisomatia; order SCGC-AAA003-L08; family D37C17; genus D37C17. The sequence continues at coordinate 25,726 of CAZKEL010000023.1, read as the reverse complement.
GAAATTATTCTGGAGCAGGAAGAACAGAATACTCCCTCTTTTTCATGGTAGGAATGAAAGGGGTTCCCCCAAACATCAATAGAAAACTCCTTTTTTAAGGGAGTGAGACAAATGGCACAATTATTGGCCTTTTTATCCATTGCGTGCAAGGGGAAAGTCAAAACCAATAAAAGGATATGTATAGAAAAAATGCGGGTCATTCAGGGTGAGAATTTACTTCCTTTCAATAAAGAGGAAAGTAGTAATTTATGCCCTCCTGATGAGGAAAAATCTCCTGAAATGAAAATAGCTTTTCTTACTGCCGGCGGTATTGCCCCTTGTTTGTCAGCCTCCATAGGCAGATTGATACGCAATTATGCTAAAGCATCAATTTCTGTTGAAATGATAGCCTATCTCCACGGCTATAAGGGGCTGCTTACAGGGACGTCTATTCCCATTACCTCTGAAATTATTCAACAGGGGGAAATCCTTTATGAATATGGAGGTTCACCCATCGGAAACAGCCGGGTCAAACTCACCAATGTAGAGGATTGCGTAAATAAGGGGTATATTCAGAAAGGTGAGGAACCGCTTAAAGTAGCTGCAAATCAATTAGTTCAGGATGAAGTAAGCATCTTGCATACCATTGGAGGAGATGACACCAATACCACAGCTGGTGACCTGGTCCGTTATCTGGCAGAAAATGGGTATAATCTTACTGTGGTAGGGCTACCTAAAACCGTGGATAATGATGTCTTTCCAATCCAGCAGACATTGGGTGCCTGGACAGCTGCTGAACAGGGGGCCATATTTTTTGAGAACATTGCCAATGAAAACACCACCAGTTCCCGTCAGCTGATTATCCATGAGGTCATGGGGCGTAACTGCGGCTGGCTCACCGCTGCAACGGCAATGGAATATCGGCGCAGACTTGAACAAAAATCCTTTCTTCCTCAAATTTTAATTGACAGGGAGCGGTGGGATATTGATGCAGTTTACCTTCCTGAATTACCCATTGATATTCCCGCTGAGATTCACCGGTTAAAGAAGCGTATGGATGCAAAGGATTCTGTGAATATTTTCCTAAGTGAAGGTGCTGGTATTGACAGTATTGTGCAGGAATTAGAATCTGGGGGAGAATCCGTTCGAAGGGATGCTTTTGGCCATGTTCGGTTGGATGAAATAAATCCTGGTCTCTATTTTGCAAAGCAGTTTTCCAGGGGAATAGAGGCTGATAAAGTATTGGTGCAGAAATCGGGATATTTTTCCCGCTCTGCAAAAGCCAATAAAAAAGATTTAGGGCTCATTTTCCAAACAGCAGACCATGCAGTAGAATGTGCCCTAAAAGGTGAATCAGGTGTGGTTGGTATTGATGAAGACAAGAACAATCAACTGCGCTGCATAGAATTTAGCAGGATTAAGGGTGGGAAACCTTTTAATCCCCAGGTGGATTGGTTTCAATCCATATTAACTGATATAGGACAAACAACAATGAAAGAGGTACTACAATGAATTATGAACAATTAAAAAACACAGCAAAAAATATGGTTGCCAGCGGGAAAGGCATTCTGGCAGCCGATGAGAGCACGCCCACCTGTGGGAAGCGCTTTGAAAGTATAGGGGTGGAATCTACTGAATTGAGTAGAAATACCTACCGTGATATGCTCTTTACCACTAAAGGAATGGAAGAATTTATCAGCGGTGTCATCCTCTATGATGAGACTTTACACCAAAGCACCCTTGAAGACAACACTCCTTTTGCAGATTATTTAAATAGCAAAGGGGTTCTCCCCGGTATTAAGGTAGATATGGGAGCCAAACCCCTTGCTCTTCACTCCAGTGAAAAAGTAACAGAGGGGTTAGACGGACTGCGAGACCGTTTAAGGGAATATTATACTTTAGGTGCTCGTTTTGCAAAGTGGCGGGCAGTCATCACCATTGAAGAGGGAATCCCCACAGATGCCTGTATTTCCGTGAATGCTCATGCCCTGGCCCGTTATGCAGGGCTCTGTCAGGAAAATGGCCTTGTCCCTATCGTAGAACCTGAAGTACTCATGGACGGCGATCATACCATTGATACCTGCCACTCCGTCTCTGAAAAAGCATTCCGTCAGGTGTTTACCGAATTAGACACTCAGGGTATTTATTTGGAAGGCATTGTACTAAAACCCAATATGGTAGTATCTGGTTTGGAGTGTTCACATCAGGCAGGAGTTGAAGAAGTGGCTGATCGGACAGTGGAATGTTTAAAAGCAACCGTACCAACTGAAGTGCCGGGATGTGCCTTTCTCTCCGGTGGTCAAAGTAATGAAAATGCCACAGCTCATTTAAACAGGATGAATGCAAAATATGGTGGCAGCTTAGCTTGGAATCTTACCTTCTCTTATGGAAGAGCTTTGCAGGCATCTGCTCTCACAACCTGGGGAGGCGGGGATGAACATATACCTGCAGCCCAGGAAGCATTTTACCAGAGAGCCAAATTCAATGGATTGGCAACCACTGGTTCATACCAGGAAGAATGGGAAACAGAATTGGTATAGTATCACCAATACTCAAAAGAAAGGGGAGTGAAATTTCACTCCCCTCTTTATTTAACCGTTTTCACCATACCCCGATTTAAGCTGCAACCTTAATTTTGCCTTAAATAATCATTAATCCTTGAGAGTCCTTCCTCAATTTTTTCCGTATCCAAAGCATAAGAGAAGCGGACTCTTCCCTCTGCACCAAACCAATCCCCCATATAAGTGATCAGATTATATTGTGTAAACATATCCCAGACAAAGTCTGCAGGATTCTCCACTTTAGGAAGCATGTAGAACGCCCCTTCAGGATTCCACAAATCAAACCCTAATTCAACTAAGCCGTTATATAATAGATCCCGCCTTTCCTGCCAGATTTTTAGCTGATCGTCAATGTAGTTTCGAGGCACTTTGGTTGCTTCAAATGCCATTTCCTGACCTAAAATATTGGTGTTCATGGAAGTATGTGTTTTCATGGCAATGACATCTTGCACCAACTTTTCATCCAACGACCAGAGGTATCCCACTCTAAATCCGCACATGGCATAGGTTTTAGAAAAAGAATTGATAGTGACTACATGAGAACCCTGAATGAGGTAGTTTTCCCGTACATAAATAAGATCTTTATAGACTTCATCTGATAACACATAAATACCCCTGTTAATGGTTTGATTTTCGATTTCCTTCAAGGTGTCAATAGATTCCACCCTGCCGGTAGGATTAGAGGGCGAATTGATAATAATGGCTCTGCATTCTTCCACTTTAGAGGAAAAATCATCTAAGTCAATTTGTCCATCAATGGTGTTTAAGTACACCGGCTCCATCCCTGCAAACTCTATAATCCGGGGATAGGAATAATAGTAGGGTTTGGTAATCAAAACTTTTTTTGGGAGAGGTGATTCATACCTGCTGATGACCCTCAGGGTAAGATCAAGTGCCTCTGACGCACCATTGGTAATGATGAAACTATCCTGCGTTGATTTGGGGTATTGTCTGGCAAGTGCAGAACGCAGATGTTCCATTCCCTGAATGGTACCATATTTAAAATCTTTATAGTGGGGTAGAATATTATAGACTTCTTCAGGAGGCGGCAGATCCGGCTCTCCCGAACCGAAGGAAATTAAATTATCTCCCCTAACCCCGATAAAGGCTGCAGGGGAGAGAGTTTCTTTATTCAATTTTGTCCTTTTTTCCGTTCAGGGTTGCAGGAAAAATCTGTACCTGGTGAATTTGCCGGGCAGACCCCTTTTTAATCAATACCTGCCCTATGGGCAGAAATAAATGTTCTCCCTGATTGGGGATGCGTCCCAACGCTGTAATGATATATCCACCCAGCGTTTCGTATTCACCATCAGGAATGATAGTCCCGAATTGGGTATTGAAATCCTCCCAGTCAATCCGGGCGTTGACTAAAATGGAGCCATCTTCCTGAATTTCTGATTTGACGGTTTCTTCGTCAAATTCATCTTCAAAATCTCCAAACAATTCTTCAAAAATATCTTCAGC
>CAZKEL010000023.1:9481-21622 GCA_964551815.1 uncultured bacterium | reverse complement strand
GACTCAATAAAAGTATGCAGCACTTTTTCAAGGGATTCATTGACGGAAACGGCAGATATTTCTGTCCGTGGAGTCATGGCTTCCTCCACTGTATTTTCACTGAATTCAAATACATTGGAAATCATTTCCTGTTGTTCTTTTTCCATAGCATCAGGGTCATCCACCTGTTCATAGGCATGCAGCAGGTCATCCCGCTTTTCTTCCATTTCTTCAACGGAATCATTTCCTCTTTCTGAAATGGTCATCCAGCCAGTCCTTCGTAATAGGATGATGACAGGTTTAAAAATCAGGTAGGAAACTTTTAAAAAAGGAGAGAGGAGAAGTAAGCCAAAATTGGCATATACCCGCATGATGGACTTGGGCAGTATTTCCCCAAAAAAAAGAATGATCACCGCAATGGGAATGACAATGAACTTATGAGGTACCCAATCTGTTCGAAGTAAATAGACGGTGGCAAAGGAAGTGGCCAATATATTCGATAGATTCGTACCAATGAGAATAACGCTGAGATATTCCGGTTTATGGTCTAATATGGAAGAGGCCCAGCGTGCCAGTCGTTTCTCCTGCTTTTCCCATACATCAATTTGCAGAGCATTTGACGACAGCAATGCAATTTCTGACGCAGAATAAACAATAGAAAGTATGAGCCCCAGAAAGGCTAAGTTTAGATCAAGCAATTTGAATAAAATATGAACAGGTTCTGAAAATTAGATGGTTTTAGAATTGCAATCAAAGGAAAGACTATGAGTGGAGAAAAGATTACTGAACAGCAAAACCCCCTCTCCGCTAATATTGACCTTTTATCCATTCAGGAAATCTTAGGGATTATCAATGCAGAGGATGCTTTGGTAGCGAAAGCAGTAAAAACTGCCATACCTCAAATCATCCCCTTTGTGGAACAAGTAGTCCTGAAGTTTTTAGACGGGGGACGGCTCATTTATGCAGGGTCAGGAACCAGTGGCCGACTGGGAATATTGGATGCGGCTGAAATACCGCCTACCTTCAGCTCTGACCCCACAATGGTTCAGGGAATCATTGCCGGCGGCTATGATGCTTTGGTAAAATCTATAGAAGGGGCGGAAGATTCAGCTGAAGAAGGGGCTAAAGCTGTGGGAAAGTTTGGAATTACCAAAAGAGATATCCTATTGGGCATTACTGCCAGCAGCAACACCCCCTTTGTACTGGGAGCGTTAGAAAAAGCCCATAGAGTACAGGCCGTTACCGGACTTCTCATTTGTAACCATCCACCCCAATTGAGCTGGATCAATCATATTATTTCCATTATTTCAGGACCGGAAATTATAACCGGCTCTACAAGAATGAAGGCAGGTACAGCTACTAAATTGGTGTTAAATATGATAACGACCACTGCCATGATTAAATTAAATAAGACCTACGGAAATCTTATGGTAGATTTGAAAGCATCTAATAACAAGTTATGGGATAGAGGAACGAGAATTATTCAGCAGCTTACTGCCTTTAGTTATGAAGATTCCAGAAGATTATTAGAGCAGGCTAACGGAGAAGTGAAAACTGCACTGGTTATGCACTCCAAGGGGGTATCACGGGAAGAAGCTAAAAACTTAATTGATTTGAATAGAGGAAAACTAAGGAGTATACTATAAAATTAGGGTTTCTTGTATTTGGGTTTCAATCTAATATTTTATCAATGTTTTCTTCATGCTTTGTAGTACAAGTCCAGATATTTTTTAAGTATATCCTTGATAACTCCCCTGAAGGGAAGCGATGCCGCCATTCCATATACGGGTGCCATTCCTGTTGAGTTTGCAGGATGCACTTTAACATAGTCAACTGCCTCCCTCAAATCTGTTTCGAACCGCTTTGATACTCCACTTTGAGTTTGGCGCAGGGTGATGGCGATATGAACACAGGAAGGTTTATGCAGACCATTTAAGTTCCATCCCTGTTCAGTCATCTTATCCATTATTTGATACACATCTAAACTATCCGATTTAAAGGCAATGACCCATAATGGGTTGCCAATGAGTTGCAGCTCAGGGATAGCAGCAATGGCAGATTTGAACTTGGCAGCAGTATTGATAATTTTTGTTACGGCATTCAGATACCCATTTTCTCCCATAGATAGCATGGCAGCCCAACAGGCAGCACTGAGCGCTCCGGGGCGGCTCCCTGCGAAGGTGGGGGAAAAGTAGAGTCCTCCCGGCCAATCTGCGATGGTATAGTATTGGTAACTGCGCAGTTCATTATTTCGGTATAAAATGACGGAGGTCCCTTTGGATGCATAGCCGTATTTGTGCGTATCTGCAGAAATGGAGGTTACTCCTTTCACCTTAAAATCAAAAGGAGGTACCTGAAATCCAGCCTTGTGTGCAAAGGGAAGTACAAAGCCTCCCAGGCAGGAGTCAACATGGAGACCAATTTTATTTCGTATCGCAATTTGGGATAGGTCTTCAATAGGGTCAATGAGTCCATGGGGGAAATTGGGTGCAGAGCCAACAATGCAAATAGTATTGCGATTAATGGCTTTTTTAAGTTTGGAAATATCCACCAGGTAATTGTCCCCCAGAGGAATTTTTATTACCTTGATCCGGAAATACTCTCCAGCTTTATCAAAAGCTGCATGAGCCGTCACCGGGACAATGATATTTGGGTGTTTAATGCCTTTTTTGATGCGATAATAATCCCGATAGGTTTTCATGGCCAGCAGAATGCTTTCAGTCCCTCCGGAGGTCACTGCACCGCAGATATTATCTTCAGTTTCTCCTGCTCCCAGCATTTCCCCGGTCATAGATATTATTTCCGATTCGAATTTACTGGCGCTTGGAAACAAATCAGAATGGAGGGGATTACTTTGGGATTGAATAGCATACACCTGATTGAGAAAATCAATATGGCTATCTTCTCCGTGATAGACTGCGCCTGATACAAAGCCATCCTTCCAGCGTTGTTGTTCGCCACTGCTAATCTTTTGAATTTCATCCAAGACTTCATTACGGGGGATCCCTTCTTCCGGCAGGGAATGACGGGCTGGAAATTTCTGCTTATAGGCATTTACCATCTGATCCAATTCAGGCAGAACTTTTTCCATTTCATTGTCAACCTCCTGTTGTACTTTGGAGGTTTTCATAAGTTGTTTCTCCAGCCAGGCCATTAGGGTAGGGGAAAATTGGGCTATCTTTTGAAAAATTGGGGGAATATCCATTTAAACAATCACCTCTAATGCTTTAGGCAGAATACTATATTTTACCGGGGGGATGCCGATATTCTCTCCATCAGTTTCAACGATGACTTTATCTTCTGTGTGTAATTGAAAAGAAGTACACTGTCTATAATGGGCATAGTGTTTTTCTAAAATCTGTCCTGTAAAGAGAGAGGGCATGGCTGCCGCTAACTCTTTCCGCGACAAGCCATCCAGCCAGGCCAGTGATAATATGCCATCGTCAGGTTCCGTTTCTACTCCATAGCTCATATCACCGCCAAAATTTGAAGTTTTAAAAACGGTTACATTAGATAGATTTACCGAGGAAAGAGATTCACCGTCAATTCTTAAATCAGCGGTAAATGGTTTAAAATCTCTAATGGCCTGCAACCCGCAAACAACAGCACCTGCATCAACACTGAATTGTTTTATTTTTTTCGTGATACCTGCAACTGAGTTAAATTTTTCATTGGCAGAACTGATGATCCCCATACTTGAATTATTTACAATGTATCGTTGTACCTTCTCACCTGAGGTATTTTCACATTCAACTTTAAAAATGTCAATCGGGTATGAATCTACTGCATGAATACGGTCTATCCAATTCCGTGCATCAACAAATTTTTTCTCAAAATCACAGCTGCTTCCTGCAGGGAAAAACATTATTTTTAAATCAGCAGGCAGCTTATCAGAATGAGCATACAATCCCTGAACAACTTCATTTAAAGTTCCATCTCCACTAAATACTGCAATTCTTCGCTCTCCTGCGGCTAAGGCTTCTTTTGCTATTTGAGTCGCATGGTTTTTCTCACGTGTTGTTACTACTTTATAATAGATTAATGATTGTTGAAGTTCAGATTCAAATTTTTCCCATCGTTTCTGTGCCTGCCCGTCTCCTGCTGTGGGGTTCAGGATGATATAGGTTTCTGGTATACTCATATTGTTTATTTTAGTTTAAAGTCTGTTTGAACACCATAATGGTCACTGGGGAAAATTCCATCGCGGGCAGTATTTAAAACTACAGCGGAGGAGACTGCTTTTAAATTAGAATGACCGGGATGATAGTAAATATAGTCAATTCTGTAAGATTCCCGGTTGAAATCATAATCTAAATATTCATAGAGATGATTCACCTGCAATTCTGAATTTTCTGGGTATTGAAGGGTGACATTTGAATTTAGTATTGCATCCCAGGTAATGCCTTCAGCTTCATTGTGGAATTCAATAAAACTGTCAATCACTTTCAGAGAGTCTAAAATATGCAGCTCTTCCATTTCCATTGTGGCATTAAAATCTCCTGTTAAAATATAAGGCAGGGAGTCGCCACAGATTTCCTGAATATAGGCAACGGTACCCTTTGCTTCTGTAAAACGCCATTCCGCCTCTGATGTAAGCATTCGTTTTGCTTCCTCAATTTTTTCTTTATCGCAGCCCAGTTGCGTACCATATTCTTCTGTTAAGTCCTGATAGGGTTTCAAATCAGGGACTGAGGCATGCCAATGGGTGGTGAAAATATGGATAGTTTCTCCTAAATATTGAATCTTTCCCGCCAATACCTGTGCCCCGTCATCAAAATGAAAAGCAAAGAAATTTTCTGCAAATCCACCAGTGAGGCGTTTTCTACCCACCATTTCAAGCTCCAAATACTTTTTGGCAAAAATGGCATCTCCCTGTCGCAGGTTTACCGGCAGTCCAATACATCCTGCCTGAATGCCGGCTTCACTCACATGGTAGATTACATCCATGTCCAAGTCTTCTGCAATTTGTTTAGCTCGACGGGGAAGAGGGTTTACTTCCTGCATGGTAATCACATCGGCATCTATGGCTCTTAGTTGGCTAATGAGGACAGCATAGCGTTTTTGATATCTTTCTCTGCTCTCAAATTCTCCCATTTTAATAATGCCCTGATAATCCAGTCCTGACCAGATATTTATATTCACTACTTTCAGTGACACCGGAGAAGTTTCAACTCCTGCTATGAGGGTACCTAGAAAAATTAAAACGGAATATAGACCTTTCATTCCACCGGGGGATTTCATACCTCTGTTTTGCTTCATCTTTAAAAATCGTTGTAAAAATTTACCAATTGGTTAATGGAAAATTAGTTTGTTTTATATTTAGGATTATACAAAAATAATTGGATTATACTTTAATGGTGAAATCAGAAAATTTCTTATTCCCGCAAAAATGACATTTTTCTGTATTGAAGGGAATGGTTAAATTATAGGTCATTATGGCAGGATTTAAATTAACATCTTCCTATGAAACCGCCGGAGATCAACCTAAAGCCATTTCTGAATTGGTAAAAGGGATAAACGCCAAGGAAAAAGACCAGGTTTTATTAGGGATTACAGGGTCGGGAAAAACCTTTACCATGGCAAATGTCATTCAGCAAGTGCAAAAGCCTACCTTGGTATTATCTCATAATAAAACCCTGGCTGCTCAGTTATATGGTGAATTCAGGAGTCTGTTTCCTGAGAATGCAGTGGAGTTTTTTATTTCCTATTATGATTATTACCAGCCTGAAGCTTATCTGCCCGTAACGGATACTTTTATTGAAAAAGACTTATCTATTGATGAAGAAATTGACCGGCTGCGGCTGAAGGCTACAACTTCATTGATTTCCCGCCGGGATGTAATTATAGTCAGTTCTGTAAGCTGCATTTATGGTATCGGCTCACCGGACTCCTATAAGGCCATGCTTGTGCATATAGATAAAAAAACTCCCCTTGACCAGAAAACATTTCTCCATTCCCTGGTAAATATCCATTATGGCAGGAATGATCTTGTTTTAGAGCCTGGTACTTTTCGGGTTAGAGGAGATGTTATTGAAATTTTTCCAGCCTACGAAGAGTCTGCCCTGCGCATTGAACTTTTTGGAGATGAGGTAGAAAAGATTTACAGTTTTCACCCCCTCACGGGTGAATTGATTACTGAATATGAAGATTACTGGGTGTACCCGGCGAAACATTTTGTCACCACAAGGGAAAATCTCCACAGGGCAATGGATGACATTCGAGAGGAGCTGTCCCAACGGCTGCAATATTACCGCAATGAGGGCTTGCTGTTAGAAGCACAGCGATTAGAACAGCGTACCATGTACGATCTGGAGATGATGGCAGAACTTGGTTATTGCTCTGGCATTGAGAATTATTCCCGGCATTTAGAAGGGCGGCAGAAAGGAGAACGCCCGAACACGCTGCTGGATTTCTTCCCAGATGATTTTATGCTCTTTGCAGATGAATCGCATGTATCCATACCTCAGATCAGAGCAATGTATAACGGAGATAAGTCCAGGAAAGATTCGCTGGTTGAGCATGGATTTCGTTTGCCTTCTGCCTATGATAACCGCCCCCTAAAATTTGAAGAATTTGAACAGAAAGTCCATCAGGCGGTGTATGTATCTGCAACCCCTGGTGAATATGAGTTGACCAAGACGGAAGGGGTATATATTGAGCAAATCATCCGCCCTACCGGACTCTTAGACCCGGAAATTTCTCTGCATGAGTCAAAAGGGCAGATAGATCATTTAATAGGAGAAATCCGGCAGGTAGTCAGCAGAAATGAAAGGGTTTTGGTCACCACACTCACCAAGAGAATGGCAGAGGATTTAACTGATTATCTCAGGGGAGTGAACATCAAGGCAGAATACATGCATAGTGATATTGATACGATTCAAAGAGTACAGATATTAAGGGGACTGCGCCTTGCAGAATTTGATGTTTTGGTGGGAATAAATTTGCTGAGGGAAGGATTGGATTTACCAGAAGTTTCTCTTGTGGCTGTATTAGATGCAGACAAGGAAGGGTTTCTCAGATCCCGGTCATCGTTGCTGCAAGTTTCAGGAAGAGCTGCCAGAAATGTGAATGGTAAAGTGGTATTGTATGGGGATAAAATAACGGATTCCATGCAGCATTTAATTGATGAGACTAATCGCCGCATAAAAATTCAAAAAGAATACAATAAAGTCAATAATATTCAACCACAGACCATCTATAAATCTGTAGAAGATATACAAATATCAACAGCTGTTGCAGATGAGTCCGGGAATAAAATTGAATCGGAAGCCATTGAAATTGACACCAATACATTAGACGGTATGGAAGCCAAAGCAACCATGGATGACTTAAAGCGAAAAATGTTAAAATGTGCAAAGGATCTTCAATTTGAACAGGCTGCCATTCTAAGGGATAAAATCCGTCAACTGGAAGAAGCAATATAACAATGAGTATGATTAGGAAATCTACATGAGTAAAAAGGTTCTGATATTAGGGGCAGGCGGAAGAGAACATGCCTTGGCCTGGTCTATGGTAAATGATAAAGCCGTTAGCAAAGTTTACTGTGCACCGGGAAATGGAGGTACGGAAAGCATTGCAGAAAATATCGTGGTGAATCTTGCGAATCATCAGGAAGTCATCCGATTGGTTCATGAAAAAGAAATTGATCTAACCATTGTAGGCCCGGAAGACCCTCTTGCTAATGGAATTGTGGACGCCTTTAATAAAGAAAAATTAAGAATTTTCGGTCCAGATAGTTTTTGTGCCCAATTAGAAAGCAGTAAGCTGTTTGCCAGGGATATTATGGCAGAAAAACGAATTAAACAACCGGCGTATTATTCTTGTAATACAAGGAGTGATGTTGAATCACTTAAAGATATACTTGACCTCCCCTTAGTTATAAAAGCTGATGGCTTAGCAGCAGGAAAGGGTGTAATGGTCTGTCAAAACGAAAAGGAGTTTCAGGAAGCATTAAAAGTGATTTTTGATGAAAATGCTTTTGGGGAGGCTACCGACAGGCTTTCTCTGGAACGCTGTATTTTTGGCGAAGAACTTTCCGTATTTGCCCTTTGTGACGGACTAGACTTTAAAATCATCGGGGCTGCTCAAGATCACAAAAGAGCCTATGATGAAGATAAGGGACCTAATACAGGGGGTATGGGAGCCTATGCACCTACACCTTTATCCACTCCTGAATTGATGCAAAAGGTAGGTCGGGAAATCATTGACCCAACCCTGGAAGCCATGACAGAAAAAGGGCATCCCTATCGTGGATTTTTGTATATTGGGTTGATGCTGGTAGAGGGTGAACCACATGTGATAGAATTCAATGTGCGGATGGGTGATCCTGAAACCCAGGTGATTCTTCCACTTCTAAAGTCCAGTTTATTCCAATTGATTTGGGATGCAACAGAAGGAAAACTAAAATCAAGCAAAGTGGAGTTGATAGAGAAGTCTGCTGTTACTGTTGTCATTGCTGCTGAAGGCTATCCCGGAGAGTATAAAAAGGGCAGACGCATTCGGGGGCTTGACAAACTGGAAGATGACCTGGTGTTTCATGCAGGAACCCGAAGAAAGGATCATGATATCGTTACTTCCGGAGGAAGGGTGCTGAATGCTGTAGGCTTTGGCAGTGATCTTTCTTTAGCCATTGAGGATGCGTACAGGGTAGTGAAAAAAGTGAAATTCCGTGACCAATATTTTAGAAAAGACATTGGTAAAAGGGGACTTCGATATTTAAAAACCAAAGGTAAACGCTGATGGATATTGATAAAATCAGACGCTCAGCCGGTATCATTGGAGAATCAGATGAAGTGCAGGAAATGCTGGCACTCATCGGGCAGGTTGCCAGTACAGATATATCTGTTTTAATTACCGGTGAATCTGGCTCTGGCAAGGATCTGGTTGCCAAGGCTCTTCATAAAAACAGCCGGAGAAAATTTGAAAACCTGGTAACTGTGAACTGTGCTGCCATTCCTGCAGGTATTATTGAATCTGAATTATTCGGCCATAAAAAGGGTTCATTTACCGGTGCTTCAGAATCCAGAACGGGGTATTTTGAAGCCGCCCATAAAGGCTCAATCTTTTTAGATGAAATTGGTGAACTTCCTCTTGAAACACAGGCGAAACTCCTCCGCGTCATTGAACAGGGTGAATTCATGAGGGTGGGAGATACAAAAATTCAGAAAACGGATGTGCGCGTCATTGCTGCTACCAACCGTAATTTAGCTGAAGAGGTGAAACAATCAAACTTTCGGCAGGATCTCTTTTTCAGATTGAAAACTATCAATATTGAGGTTGCTCCTTTGCGAGATCATATCAGTGATCTCCATTTGTTTATAGAAAGATTCGGGTTGGAATTCACCGCCAAAAACGATATTCCTTTTAAAGGATTTTCTGCAGAAGCTCAATTAATCATGAAACGCTACGACTGGCCCGGTAATGTGCGTGAACTCAAAAATATGGTTGAGTCCATTCTGGTGATGAATAAGGGAGAGAGAATAACCGAAGACATGGTAAATAAGCACTTAAAATTGGATACATTTAATGCAAATCTTAATTTACCTGTCTTTGTAAATGATAATCCTGATAAGGTGGAAAGAGAGCTCATTTTAAAGCAGCTGTTATTCCTCCGTCAGGATGTGAATGAAATTAAACAATTGATGTCAGGGTGTAGAATTGGTGGTGTGGAAGAAGTTCATCCGGCGAACCCTGCACTGTATCTGCCTCCTCCTGTATCGAATCAGAGTCAAGTACCTGCTGTCATGACTAAGGTAGAAGATGGTACTGCACACGCTATTCAGGAAGATGCCATTGGAGAAACCACCATGGCAGAACTTGAACACGAAATGATAGAACGGGCGTTGGAGAAATTCAGAGGAAACAGACGTAAAACTGCCAGAGCATTAGATATTTCTGAGCGTACTTTATATAGAAAAATCAATGACTATGGTATTCAGAAAAAATTTAAAGATTGAAGACTAAACTCATCCTGTTTATTACCCTGTACCTCTGTTGTCAGGGCTGCATGTTTTATTCCCTGAAGGGGTCACTTCCAGCACATATCAACAGTATATCCCTGGCACCGGTAAATAATGAGTCAGCTGAATTTACCGCAGCAGAAGTATTAAACGAAGAGTTGAATGAATTGATGATTCATGAAAATGTGCTGGATATTGTCCTCCCGGAAGATGCTGACAGTCGGCTGGAAATAACAATCAATTCTGTGACAGATATCCCTTATACGGTTAATTTATCTTCTGAATTAGGCATGGAGGAGGTGGAAGAGTGGAAAATTACAATCAAGACTTCTGTGGTTTGGCATGATTTAAAGAGGGATGAAATATTATTCGAACGAAAAATGCAAAGCTGGGGTGCCTATACCCCCGGTGTGGATATCAGCACAGATGGTTTGGATAACGATGGAGATAATTTAATTGACGGTGAGGACAGTGATGAAATTGGTTCACCCCGAGAAAGTGCCCTGAATATTTCAGTTAGGCGCTTAACAGAAGATATTGTGAATGAAATCACCAATACTTGGTAAATAAAGGAAGAAATGGAAACTGCCAGAATAAACAGAATTGCAGATTTTGAAGGAAAAATTGTAAAAGTTAACGGTTGGGTATATAATTCCAGACGCAGTGGGAAAATAGGATTTCTTATGTTCAGAGACGGTTTTGGAATTATACAGTGCATAGTTGCAAAAAATGATGTGGGGGAAGAACAATTCAACCTGTTTAAGTCCCTAACTCAGGAATCTTCTCTGTCAATTGAAGGGGAAGTAGTAAAGAATGACAGAGCTCAGGGCGGATTTGAAATTATTACTTCCCGTTTAACCCTGCACCAATTGAGTAAGGATTACCCCATTTCTCCCAAAGAACATGGGACTGACTTTTTGATGAATCACCGCCACCTCTGGCTGCGCAGTAAGCGACAACATGCCATTTTGCGGGTTCGCCATGAAATCATTAAAGCCATTCGGGATTTTTTCGATAATAATGATTTTACGCTCTGTGATTCTCCAATTTTTACCCCTAATGCAGCGGAGGGAACCTCAACCCTGTTTGGTACGGAATATTTCGGGGAAACCGCCTATTTGGCACAGACAGGACAGTTATACGGGGAAGCTGCAGCAATGGCAGTTGGCAGGCATTATAACTTTGGTCCTACCTTCCGTGCAGAAAAAAGTAAGACTCGCCGCCATCTCACGGAATTTTGGATGGTTGAACCTGAAATAGCCTATTGTGATTTAAATGAAGATATGGATTGGGCGGAAAAACTTATCCTCTTCATTTTAGAAAGAGTATTGGAAAACCGCAAAGTAGAGCTTGAAACACTTGAGCGGGATATTTCGTTGTTGGAAAATATAAAAGTCCCTTTCCCCAGAGTAAGTTATACCGAATGTGTTGATATTCTGAATAAAGGCGGTATTGACTTTCAATGGGGAGATGATTTTGGAGCTCCGGAAGAAACTTTCATTGCAGAAGAATACAATCAACCGGTTATGGTGCACCGATTCCCCACTGCGATTAAGGCTTTTTACATGAAGCGAGACCCGGAAAATGAAAAAGTAGTTTTGGGAATGGATGTCTTAGCACCAGAAGGTTATGGAGAAATCATTGGTGGTTCTGAAAGGGAAACGGAAATTTCTCTCCTGGAGCACAGAATTAAAGAGGAGAAATTAAACCAGGCTGATTATGAGTGGTTCCTGGATTTACGGCGTTACGGTTCTGTTCCCCATGCCGGCTTCGGAATGGGTATTGAGCGGGTTGTGGCCTGGATATGTAAGCTTCCTCATGTTCGTGAAACCATTCCCTTTGCCAGAACAATGGGGCGCTTGCATCCCTGATTAATGAGGATTGCTCTTTGCCAGATAAATCCCATCGTTGGCGCTTTGCAGTCCAATGCAGACAAAATTATTCAGATTATCGGAAAGTATTCTGCTCAATGTGACTTGCTCATCTTTCCGGAATTAGTGCTTACTGGTTACCCGCCTCAGGATTTATTAGCTGATTCCCAATTTATTGCAAACACCGAAGCTGCTCTTAATAAGATAGTATTCGCAACCACCACGCCGGTAGTCCTGGGTACCGTCCGCAGGGATGGGGATAACCTATTCAATTCCGCAGCTATTATGCACAATGGCAATTTAACCGCCTATTGCGATAAAACCCATCTGCC
>CAZKEL010000023.1:0-9381 GCA_964551815.1 uncultured bacterium | reverse complement strand
ATTGATATTATTAGTAATAAAGCAAAACAGTTAAAGTGTAACTTTATATATTGCAACCTGATTGGCGCTCAGGATGAACTCATTTTTGACGGTCAATCCTGTATGGTTAATACTACCGGTGAAATGACAGAACTCTTGCCTGCATTTGAAGAATCCATACAGATCATTAATACGGAAAAGACCTCATCCATTCCCGTTAATGAAAAAGGTGAAGAAGAGGAGATGTATGCCGCCCTCACCCTGGGAGTTGCTGATTATTTTCACAAAACCGGACATACCAAGGCAGTTATTGGGCTCAGCGGTGGTATAGATTCGGCTTTGACTGCAGCCATAGCTGCCAATGCACTGGGGGCTGAAAATATTTTAGGGGTATCTATGCCCTCACAGTATTCTTCTCAACATAGCAGAACAGATGCTCAAGAACTGGCTGAAAATTTAGGGATTCATTTTGAAACCATCTCCATTGAGCATATTAATGAAATATTTTTATCAGAACTTCATCCCCTTTTTAAAAATACTGAAGCAGGATTGGCAGAAGAGAATCTGCAAGCCCGCATCAGGGGTAATCTCCTTATGGCCGTTGCCAATAAAAAAAATGCTCTACTACTGAACACCGGTAATAAAACAGAAACAGCCCTGGGATATTGCACCATGTATGGAGATATGGCAGGGGCGTTGGCCGTAATCAGCGACCTGAATAAATCTCAGGTCTATGCAGTGAGCAGATGGATTAACTATAATATCGGCAGAACTATCATTCCTGAAAATACCCTTACCAAAGCACCCTCAGCGGAACTCCGTCCTGATCAGGTGGACCCCTTTAATTATGCGGTGGTTAGTCCTTTGGTAGATATTTTGATCACGGAACAAAAGTCCACTGATGAACTGTGCGAAATGGGGTATGAATCCTCTCTGGTAGAAGAATTAAAAAATAAAATAAGATTGGCAGAATATAAACGACGGCAGGCTCCCCCTGGTTTGCGGGTTTCCCCAAAAGCCTTTGGTATGGGAAGACGCTTTCCTATTGTGAATCAGTATAAATCAAATCAGAGTATTGAGTAAATAGTTTTTCTGAAATTTAGTCCCCTTTCCTTTGATACCATTTCTTCAAAGACATCCCGTTTTTAAATTTCTCCCTTTGCTCATTGGGGGTATTTTGGTTTCCCGGAATTTACAGATTCCTCCTTGGGTTCCCCTTGTTTTTCTTTTGGTGACCTTCCTTTTCATTTTTACCCGTTATTACCAAATTGGTCTTCCCCTTTTAGTGATTTCACTTCCTCTGTTAACTTTTTCATTGCAGAGGGAGGTGCCGGAGCTAAAGATTGAGTCTAATCCAAATTTCCTTATAGGCATTGTTGAAAATATTAAAACCAAGCCAGATGGAAGTACACAGGTTACTCTGAATACAGGTGGATGGAAATTTCTTATGAGTAAAGATTCTCTTTTCTGCCTGCCGGGAGATACCCTATTGGTAAGGGGAAATATTAACATCCCTAAACCACTTCGTAACCGGGGTGGTTTTGATTGGGCAGAATATTTACATTCTACCGGCATTCAGGGAGGGCTTAATAAAGAAGCCCTGCTCCTTGATCACTTCCAGGGGGAGTGGAGTTTCCCCAGATTTTTCTTTCAGCTTCGTAATCATATTAAGACTGCTCTGTTAAATCAGGTGGGTGAACCCTATGGAGGATTAGCAGCAGGACTTCTCCTTGGTGAGAAATCAGGAATTCAGCCTGAACTAAAGGAAAAATTTCGCCGTCTTGGAGTCATCCATATCTTAGCGGTGTCAGGATTGCATGTGGGATTTGTGCTACTTTTTTTCACTATCATTTCAAAAATTTTCGTATTCACTCCTCTGAATCGTTTTCTATTTACTGCTTTTGGGCTGCTCTTTTACCTTGGGATTACCGGCGGTTCGATATCGGTGCAAAGGGCAGTGACCATGGCTATATTGTATGCCTATGGAAAGTTTAGACAGAAGGAGATTTCCCCCTGGAATATTGTTGGGTTTACCGCCTTCATTTTTTTGATCATAAATCCGCAGCAATTATTCAACCTAAGCTTCCAGTTATCTTTTGGAGCCGTGGCAGGGATTCTTTTTCTCTTACATCAATATCAGGAGTTATGTACGAGAGTGACCCTGTTAAGTCGCCTGAAGCAGTATAAAGCATTCCGTTATTTAGGAGATGGTATCATTGTTTCCATGGGGGCACAACTGGGTACTTTTCTGCCCATTGCTTACATATTTGGGGAAATTCCCCTGTGGGCTTTTGCGGCGAATATCCTGATAATTCCCCTGGCAGGATGTGTTGTAATAACAGGAATAATTTCTGCAAGTATCAATCCCCTGTCCTCCATTGTATCTGCAATTTATGCACAAGCAGTTTGGGGAGAACTCTTTCTTATGGACTATATCACCGCCCTTTTACAAAAACTTCCCTACCCTCAATTCTCGGTAAGTACTTTGACACCACTTTGGTTGATACTGATATTTATGATTCTCATAATATATGGGACGGTGGGAAAGCCTCGGTATAAAATCAGGTTTTTCGCAGCCACATTGTGTTTGTTAAATCTGTTGGTATGGCGAGAAAATTTTCAAGAAGAAAATTTTCGTGTTACTTTTGTGGATGTGGGGCAGGGGGACGCTTGTTTAATTCAAGATGACCACCATATAATTCTCATAGACGCAGGTAATGCCGGTTTCGGCAGAGACTATGGTAAAACAGTACTCCTGCCTCTGCTTAAACATGAGGGAATTACCGCTGTGGATTTGGCAATTATGACGCATCCTCATGCAGACCATATTGGAGGGTTTGAATCTATCATGGAGCAAATTCCACTAAAAGAATTATGGGATACTCCTCATGACTTTCAATCAGGTATTTACAACAGAGTTAAAACCGGTGTAGAAAATGCTGCAGTTCACTATCACCACCCTCAACCGGGGGACAAATTTCAATTGGGATATATGATAGTGACAATGCTCTACCCTGATTCAACTATTGCCGCCATGATGCATAATGTGAATAATGCATCAATGGTAGTCAGGATAGACTATAAGGATCATTCTTTCCTGTTCATGGGAGATGCGGAAATCCATGCAGAACGGCTCATTACAGCTATGGCTCATAAATTAGATGTTGATATTATAAAAGTCGGACACCATGGTTCCGCAACCAGTTCCATTCAATCATTTATAGATGTAGTGTCAGCTGAAATTGCAGTTATTTCAACAGGAGTAAACAACCGCTATGGTCATCCCTCACAGAAAATTATTCAACGCTGGCAAATGGCAGGGACAGAGGTTTACAGAACAGATCAAAATGGGGCAGTGACTATCAATAGCTTAAATGGCAAATTAAAGGTCAGTACTGCCTTGAAATAATTGTTTCGTTCCTGCCTCCCTCCGTTCTAATTTTTTCCATGAGCAATTTAGTATTACATATAAACTGCCCGGATCAGAGGGGAATTATCGCCCGTTTTACCGGAGTACTCTTTGATCATGGTGCGAATGTACTTGATTTGGAACAGCATGTGGAACCAGATGAAAAATTATTTTTCATGCGGATTCATGCAGAATTGAAAAACCTCAGCATATCTGTTGAGGCATTAAAAGAAATTTTACATGCACTGGTAAAACAAATGGATGCAGAGATTAGATTCCATTTTCCTGAAAATTTGATAAATACGGCAATATTTGTCACTAAAGAATCCGCTCCCTTATATGATCTCCTCATTAAACATCAATCAGGAGAGCTGCCTTGTCATATCCCCTGTATTATCAGTAATCACCCTCATCTAAAAAATATAGCAGAGCAGTTTGGTATAGATTATTTTTATCTCCCCATAACGAAAGACTCTAAAATAGATCAGGAAAACGCAATAATAAATCTCCTGAAAGAACAACAGATTGATTTGTTAGTATTGGCCCGATATATGCAAGTTCTCAGTGATGGTTTTGTAGATGCTTACTCAGGAAGAATCATCAATATCCACCATGGATTTTTACCGGCTTTTAAAGGAGAAAAACCCTATCGCAGAGCCTGGGAGAGAGGAGTGAAAATAATTGGGGCTACAGCTCATTATGTGACGGCAGAATTAGATGAAGGCCCCATCATCGAACAGGATGTTATATCAGTGAACCACCAGCATTCAGTGAAAGAAATGATTCAGGCAGGGCGGGATATTGAACGGCGCGTACTCACATCAGCAGTGAAAGCCCACCTGGAACACCGCATTATTCTCCATGGACATCGTACCATTATTTTTCATGGATAACCAATGACTACCAATCTCTATCCAATAAAAATCAAAGAGGGAGAAGGGCTTACCCATCGTAGCTTGCGTAGATGGGAGAAAGGAAAAAGGAAACAGGAGAAAGGAGTTAGTTGAGTCGTCCTGAAATAGGTTGACGTCATGACATACTGAAGAACTCTGTAGGAGTTCAATTATAATAACAGAAAATCCAAATAATACCTAACCCTGAAGGGGGTTGAACAACCTACTTTGAATACCGAATGTCCATTGACGATTGACTAATGACTATTTTGTAACGTCCTGAATAGGCAAATACTTTGTCACTCTGTTTCTTTGTGTCTTTGTCACTCTAAAGTTTTATAACCCTTTTCCACATTCTCTGTTAAAAATTTACAATAGATTGCAGAAAGTAACAGAATTACTGCCCCCGCCTGATGTGCCACACCCAGCCATACCGGCACCACCATGATTAGGGTTAGAATTCCCAGTCCAAATTGAAGAAGGAGTGTCCAGAGCAGAAAATCCACGGCTTTTATTTGTTGTACGGTGAGAGTAAATCCTTTACAATATCGCCAGAAAACGGGAATAATCATGCATAGTATCCAGCCGATCCAACGATGAATGAACTGTACGGTAAAATTATGCTCTATGAGGTTTAAATACCAGGGGGAAAGGGGTAAGAGTCCGCCGGGAATCCACTGCCCCGCCATTTTGGGGAAGGTATTCCAACCATAGCCGGCTTTCAATCCTGCTACAAAGGCACCATAGATTATTTGCAGAATGATAGCGGCTAATATCCAATTGAGTTTCCCGGAGAGATGTTGTTTGTTATAGTCATTGGAAGGTTCAAATTTTTCCCGGTGAAGAGATAAAATGGTCCACAGGATATAGGCCATGAGTCCGGATGCCAGGAGGAGATGCCCTGCTAACCTATAATGACTGACATGAGGGACATCTACCAGACCGCTCTTAACCATATACCAGCCGAAAAGTCCCTGACCACCGCCTAAGAGGAAAATACCCAGTAATCTCTGTGTCAATTTAGGGGGTAATTTTTTCCTAACCCAGAACCAGGTAAAGGGGATAATGAATAGAACTCCCAGCAGTCTGCCAATAAGGCGATGGAAATACTCCCAGAAGAAAATGAATTTGAATTCTTCCAAGGTCATCCCTTGATTCAGTTTCTGATACTCAGGGAATTGTTGATATTTTTCAAATTCTGTTGTCCATTCTGCTTCATTTAAGGGAGGAATCGCACCTGTCACCGGGTGCCACTCTACCATGGAAAGTCCTGAGCGGGTGAGGCGGGTTATGCCGCCGATTAATACCATGATAAAAATAAGGAGCAGGGCAGAGCCAAGCCATAAGGTAAGCTGTTTTTTTGTTTTACTGTCCATTCTAATCCTGTTTTCTGATAGGAAAAATTAGGATGGAAATGATTATGGATTGAATGGAGAATTTATTTAGATTTTCATTATGTCTAAATCGCAAATAAAAGTATCCTCTATCATGTTCACTGATATTGTGGACTATAGCAAAATGGTCCAGAGAGACCAGTCTCTGACCCTTGTGCTTGTTGAAGAGCATAATAAAATAATAAGGGGGAATATTGAAAACCTCTCCGGAAAAATAATCAAATTCACAGGCGATGGCTTCATGGCTGAATTTGATTCTTCCACCTCTGCGGTAACTGCGGCTATTGCAATTCAAAAGGATTTATCCCTTCGAAATGAAACCCAACCGGACAAACGGCAAATTACAATCAGAATTGGAATCCATACAGGCGATGTAATCCGGGAAGGAGATGACCTTGTAGGTGATGGAGTAAATATCGCTTCCCGTTTAGAAGGCATTTCTCCTCATGGCGGTATTGCCGTTTCCAACATGGTTTGGCGGTCTGTGAAAAATGAAAAGGGAATATTCGCCCGGGAAGTGGGGAAGGTTATTTTGAAAAACATCACTGAGCCTGAAATGATCTATAAAGTTTACTTGAGCCAACTGGATTATAAATCTGAAAACAGGGAAACTCTCCTAAATGATTTTAAGGCCAGAAATGTAAATTTTGCAGAGGCAGAAAAGAAGTCAGAGGTTATTCGGCTTGGAGTTTTATACATTAAAAACATGGGCGCTGATGAAGACAATTATCTCTGTCACGGCTTGACCTCCGGACTCATTTCAGAATTTGCTAAATTGAATGAAATTCAAACACCGCTTTTGTCTGAGATGATGAAATATAAAGATTTTGACGGTAGTTCTGAAAAAATAATCAAAGGTCTTAAGGTAGACTATCTAGTGGAAGGCAGTTTATTAAAAAGCGGGGAGACTTGTCAGATTTCTCTGCAGTTATTGAATGTATCAAATTCGCTTTCTATCTGGAATGAAAACTTCAACGTTTCAGAATCCAATCTCCAGCAGGTCAAAGGAAGCACTTTAGCAGGCATCCTCCAGGCATTACATATTAAACTCCCTCAAGAGGTAAAATCCCTACTCACAACTGAAATGACAGACGACCCCCAGGCTTATGAATTTTTTCTAAAAGGCCTATATTATTTTGACCTCAGTAGCAGTAGGATGGATATAGAAATGGCACGCGGATTTTTTAAAAAAGCTGTTGAAAAGGATAGTGCATTTATTCTAGCTCGTATTCGCTATGCCATGACCTATAACAAAGAAGGCAAGTATGATATTGCAGCAGATCTTTTAGAAGAGGCTCTTGGTATTGCACTTGATCTAAATGATCAAAATGGAATCAGCGCTATTTATAACAGGTTTGGAATATTGTATATGCAGTGGGGCAAAACAAAGCGCAGTATCAGCCATTATGAAAAAGCTCTGAAAATTCAGGTAAAACTGGATTTGAAAGAGGAAGAATCTCGTACCCTCAATAATATGGGAATATGTTATAATAATATAAATAAGCCTGAAAAAGCAGTAAATGTTTTACAGCGCTCAATTCAATTAAAAAAAGAGCTTCGCAATGAAAAAGCAATAGGTCCTGGCTATACAAACTTGTCTATTTCTTATCTAGAACTAGGTCAGTATCAAAAAGCTTTTGATACCACTAATAAGGCCATTGAGATATTTGAAGAATTTGAGATGCATCAGAGCATTGGCCGAGTATTAATTACTATGGGTGAATTGGCAATTTATTTGCAGGAATTTGAGACCGCTGCTGAAGTATTAAAAAGAGGAAGAGAAATAAGTACAAAAATAAATGATACCTTGGCTATGGGGAAAATAACCCAGATAACAGCAGTATTAAAAAGTGAGCAGGACAGGTTTGGAGAAGCTATACAGTTATTTGAAGAGGCGCGTGAACTTTTTGAGCTGGCAGAGTTTAAATCTGCAATTCAAGAATCTTCTTTTCAAATAGCTCAATCATGTACCCTGTTAGGGGAATACCAAAAGGGTGATAAAGCCTACAGTAAGGTGTTGCGTTTTTCTGAAAGATCAGATGATGATCTCATAAAAGGATTCGTTTTAGCCTGGAAATTATATAATAGTGTGCTCAATGGAAATAAGGATACTCAAAGCCTAAATGAAATAATACAGCTGTTCGATGGTATAAGTCCTGAAAACCGACGGGAGATGGAATCTATTGCCATAACCAATTATCTGCTGGCAATAATCCATGGAATATTAAAAGATGTAAAATCATCTCAAGGCTTTACCCGTAAAGCCAAATCCCAACTGCAGAAACGGGCAGATTTGATTGAAGATAAAACGGAAAGAAATACCTTTCTTGTCTCCCGCAGTATATTCCGCAAAATAATGGAAATGAAATAAGCATCATCCATTAACCTGGTAAACTATATCCCTGCATAATATTTAACGGTTGGAGGGTATGTTGAACTCCTACCCTCTACCATAAAATGTGACATAGGTCACATCGTCGATAAAAGCTTTCAATGCCACTTTGAACATCCTCCATTTTATAGTATATTTACTAACATGTTTTCGTGTAATATAGTACCTTTAAACATCTTGCTTAACAAAATGGAGGAGTTAACAGTGAGAAATATACTATTTCAAACCTCAGCAGCCCTTATCTTCTGCTTTAGTTTTCTACTGGCAGAAGGGTCAACAAAAATCTCTTACCAGGGAGTACTCACCAATGATGATGGAACACTGATGACAGACATTGTTAACCTGTCATTTGCTTTTTATACCCAGGAGACTGGCGGTAGTTCTTTCTGCAATCTTACTCATGAAGGTGTTGATTTGGGTACACAGGGGGTATTTTCCGTAAACCTGGATTTATCTCTATGCAGTGGAGGTGTGCCTGCCTTTGATAATACCTATTATATGGGTATTACCGTTGGTTCAGACCAGCTACCTAACCGCATTGAAATAACCTCTGCTGGCTATGCCTTAAATGCTCGTCACATACAGGGAGCATCTCCTAATGGGAATATTTTTAATGCTGAGGGCAATGTAGGTATTGGCGATACAACGCCAGATGCAAAATTGGATGTTGCAGGGAACATCATGGTTGGAGGTTCTGATAATATAACCCCTGATGATTGGGGAATTGGCCACCTAAGAGTGGCAGGCGCTGGTTATACAGGATATATTGCATTAGATGAGACATCAATGTATGTAGGCCATAACTCATATGATAGAGATTTAACTTTACAGACTGATTCGCAGAGTAGACTTACTATTCAAGGGAACACGGGCAATGTTGGTATTGGTACTGATGATCCCGATGCCAATTTGCATATTGAAAATCCAGATAACCCAAATTTGATATTACAGACTACAACAGATGACCAAACAAATTCAGGTTATATAGGGCTAAGGGAAGGTGACGGTTTTGGAGGATATTTATCCTATGATGGTGTTACAAATCAATTGCATATTGGAACAAGGCAGGATGGTACTGATGTGGATAGAATTACAATAAAAAGAGAGACTGGTGAAGTAGGAATTGGCACCACCTCGCCGAGAACTAAGTTGGATATTAGAACTGATAATACTACTGTGCAGGTTAGAGAGTCATTCCCGGCTATTGTAGAGGGGACAAACAACGGGGGTGCTGTATATTTTGGAGTTGATGCTGTTTCATCTACCGATCCTACTGCTGCTATTGAAACCAGTTGGGGTGATGCTACTACACCG
>CAZKEL010000022.1:0-36287 GCA_964551815.1 uncultured bacterium | reverse complement strand
TAGATGATTGCTCCGGCGATGGTGATTGCTGTCCAGAGTCATGGATTGGCGATGGTTATGCAGACTGTGAAGATCAGGCTTATGGTTGTGATCTTACCTGTTATGATAATGACGGCGGCGACTGTGCAGGCGGTGGCGATGGCGGTGGCTCAGATGGTGGTAGTGAAGAATGCTCTGACTGTGCCTATGACTTTACCCCCTACGGCTCTGAATGCTGTGATACTGCCTGGTATGAATATGGTATTGATTGTGCTACTTTAGAGTCTAACTACTACTGGGATTGTAGTGGCTGTGAATGCCCCGGAGATAATGGTGGTGGTGACGGCGGTGGCGATGACGGCGGTGACGGTGGGTGTGAAGCTGGCACTGTAGATGACTGCTCCGGCGATGGTGATTGCTGTCCAGAATCTTGGATCGGCGACGGCTATGCTGACTGTGAAGATCAGGCTTATGGCTGTGACCTTACCTGTTATGACAATGATGGCGGTGACTGTGACGGTGGTGGTGATGGCGGCGGTGATGACGGTGGCACTGAGGAATGTTCAGATTGTCTCTATGACTTCACTCCTTATGGCTCTGAATGCTGTGATACTGCCTGGTATGAATATGGCATTGATTGTGCTACCTTAGAATCCAATTACTACTGGGATTGTTCAGGATGTGGATGCCCCGGCGATGGTGATCCCGTTTGCGGTGATGGGGTATGTAATGGTGATGAGACCTATGAGTCTTGTCCTGAAGACTGTAACGAACCGGGAACTTGTGATCCTGGGTATGTAGTAGATTGTGACGGAACAGGTGAATGCTGGCCAGAATCATGGATTGGTGACGGCTATGGAGATTGCCAAGACCAGGAATATGGTGCAGATCTAACTTGTTATGATTGTGATGGTGGTGACTGCCCGGATTCTGATCCTGGTTGTAGTGATACTGGTGAAGAGTATGGGTGTACCGATCCTGATGCCTGTAACTATGATCCTGAGGCAACCATGGATGACGGCAGTTGTGCTGAATTCGATGAATGTGGCGAATGTGGCGGCGACGGACCTTCAGTAATGTGTGATGATGGTTCCTATGTATGTGATGCCTCTGATTGTCCACAACCAGAGCCTGATGTGTATATCATTGCTGGTGATGCAACAGTAGATGGGAATATGGCTTATGTTTCCCTTTCTTATGAATCTGCAGTTGATATTGCCGGTATTCAGTTCACCATATCTGATGAACCTGATGTAGCAATGGCTGTTAGCTTTGATGCAGATGATGATGTGTTTATGGCAAGTGCTAACGACGCAGGTGGTGATGTTACGGGGGTATTCTTTAGTATTTCCGGCGCTTCTCTACCTCCTACAGATGGAGCTGCTCAATTTGCTGTACTCACCTACGAACTTTCAGAAGAACTGGATGCTGGTGATACTGTTGGACTGCACTTCACTGATGTGGTTTGCTCAAGTCCGGCCGGAACTTCCGTTCCTGCAGCTGGTGTAGATGGTTCTATCAGTAGTTCAAGCGGAACACCTGGTGATGTAAATGGCGATGGAGCCATCAATGTACAGGATATTATTCTGGTTGTGAATCTCATCCTTGACGGAGGCCATAATGATTTGGCTGATGTGAATGGTGACGGATCCATCAATGTACAGGATATCATTCTCATTGTGAACATGATCCTTGATTCCAGAACTCAGGACGCCTCTGAAGCTGAAATCATCAGAACCAATAATGAATTGATTCTGAAAGCCGACGGTTTCATCGGTGCAGTACAAATGATTTTGACACACGATAACAACTTTGCATTGAAGCTTACTAAAAATGCAATGGTTGCTGATTATCGTTCTTCAGGAAACACGACTACTCTCATTGTGGTAGTGCCTGAAGATGAAGTTATTTTCACCCACAACGGTGATTATGAAATTGCAGAGTTAATGGTGGTTAATGGAAGTAATGAGATTGCAGTAAGTACACCTGCTGTATTCAGCTTGGGTGCTGCTTATCCTAATCCATTCAATCCGGCTACCAGTATTGCTCTGGATATTTCTGAAGCTGGAAATGTGAATGTAACTGTTTACAATTTGATGGGACAAGGCGTTGCTACTCTCGCAGAGGGATATATGCAGCCTGGAGTCTATCACCTGAATTGGGATGCTTCCCAGGAAGTTAGTGGAATGTATCTGGTTCGGGCTGAAGCAGGCGGATTTATCAGCACACAGAAATTACTGCTGATTAAATAACCTGAATTCAAATATGTAATTCTTCGACTATGCCGCAGAATATTTATCTGCGGCATAGTTGTTTTTAAGAGAACATTGGTAAATTATTTATATGGGTAACTATCTAATCATCACTCTTGTTCTATTAGTTTCATCCCTGAAGGGAGTTACTTTCTATGATGATTTAATTTCCCTTACCTGGAATAACAGCGAATTGGAAAACCCCTTCCTGGGTGGCTTTAATAGACCTAAAATTCAATGGCTGGACTGGGATAACGACGGAGATTTAGATCTCTTTATTCTGGATGCCGGAGGTTATATCAGGTATCTCCAAAATGACGGAACTTCAACCTCCCCCGACTTTACCCTGATCACACCTGCATTTCAGAATCTCTACTGCGGAAGTTGGTTCTTTTTCTCAGATTTTAATGAGGATAACCTCAATGACCTCATGGTTCAAAATGATATGGAGGCGGACCATATCTCCTTCTATGTGAATATTGGAGGGAGTTTGGTATTTCAATCTGTCTTGGAAGATGTCATGGGGAATAATGTCATCAGTAGTAGTGTAATGACTCCTACTTTCGCTGATATAGATAATGATAATGATCTAGATTTTTTCACAGGCAATATGTCCGGTACTCTCACCTTTTACGATAATCTTGGCCTAAATAACGGGGTTCCTGCATTTCAACATATTACCAATACCTGGCAGGATTTATATATTGTAGGCGGAGTACGAACTGAAGAGCGGCATGGAGCATCTGCCATCACCTTTATAGATTTGGACCGAGATGGGGACTTAGATTTAAGCTGGGGAGATTATTTTCAGCAAAGTCTGTATATTATTTGGAACAGCGGTGACAGCGAATATCCTGAAATGAGTACCATTACCAACCAATATCCGCCTGAATCTCCACTGGTCACTGCCGGTCAGAATATGCCTACCTTTGCCGACCTAGATGGAGATGGGGACGAGGATTTATATGTTACCGTATTATCAGGTGCATATGGTAATCAACTAATCAATAATTTTTATTATTATCTAAATGGGGGTAGTGATAATATTCCTGAATTTGTACTTCAGAGGGAGAATTATTTTTCTCAGCTGGATATATTCTCAAACAGTGCACCTGAATTGGTTGATTTTGACAATGATGGTGATTTGGATTTGTTTGTGGCAAATCAATATGATCTTTCAACTACGCCCTGGGTGGGCAGGATTTACTTTTTCCGTAATATCGGTAATAATGTTACACCAAATTTTGTTGAGGAGGAAACCTCCCTTGTCTCCAAGGAAATTGGGCAAATGTTGAGTCCTGAACTTGCTGATCTTGACGGAGATGGTGATTTGGATATGCTGGTGGGGGACTTTAACGGTTTCATCCATTATTTTGAAAATGTGAGCAATGGTAATGAGATTGTGTTTAATTTTATAGAGAAAGTGGGAGATATAGACTTATCTGGAAATGCCGTACCCAGCCTGGCAGATTTAGATGACGACGGCGATGAAGATTTACTCATTGGGCAACTGAATGGCAGTTTGGCCTACTATGAAAATATAGGTAGTCCTCAAGGATATAATTTTCAGGAAAGCAGTTTAACAGATATAGAGACTGATATGAATTCTGCTCCGGAACTATTTGATTTCGACACTGATGGAGATTTTGATCTTTTATTAGGTTCTGCAGATGAAAGCCTACTTATCTTTAAAAATATTGGGAATACCACATTCCCTCAATTTCAATTGGAGACTGCACCGGACATTCCTTTTTTGGGGGTCAATACAAAACCAGCTGCCGGTAGATTATTTTCCAATGGATCCATAGATGTAATATCCGGATTATCAACAGGAGGGTTTTTACACTTTCAATCCACCTTCTGTTCTCTTCCGGGAGACCTAAATGGAGATTCCGGTTGGAATGTCTTAGACATAGTTACTCTTGCAAATTGTATATTAAATAATAACTGTCCCGGTATCCAGAATGGCTGTGCCGGAGATTTGAATAATGATTCAGTCTATAACGTGCTGGATATTGTCACACTTGCAAATTGCATCCTCGCTCAAAATTGCGGATAAAATAGTAACTATAAATATAGTTACTATTTATAAATTTCCTCATCTGTAAAACCTAAATTTCTCAAATATGATTAATATCGGAATAATGGGTTTCGGGCGCATTGGCAGAGATATTTACCGCCTCGCCTCTAACCAAAAACAATATAACATAACGGCAATTGGTGATGTTGCTGACCCTGATATACTTCATTACCTTTTAACCAGTGAATCTCCGGCATTTGCACATACCCAATTGAAGGATAATTATCTGGAAAATGGGAATATGTCCACCAGAATGGTACGTGCCGTTGAACCTGGGGATGTACCATGGGAAGTATTTCATGCTGATATTGTGGTAGATGCCACTCATAAATACCGTACCAGAAACGATTTACAAAAACACCTGGATGGGGGAGCAAGGAGAGTGATTATGTCTTCTCTGCCACAGGATAAAATTGATAAAGTCATTGTCGTAGGGGTAAATGAAGATTCTGCAGAAAGTTCGGATTCTATTATATCAGCCGGATCTTCCACCACCAATGCTTTGATTTTAGCATTGCAAATCCTTTTGGAGCAATATTCAATTGAAGCAGCCAATATGACATCCATTCATTCCTATACCAGTGATCAACCATTGCAGGATGTTGCAGGAAAAGATTTCAGGCGGAGCCGCTCTGCTGCTGAGAATATTATTCCAAATGAGAGTGAATCTCTCAACTGGGTGGGGAAAATCTTACCCCAAATGGCGGGTAGGATTTCAGCAAGTGCTCTCAATGTGCCGGTACAAAAGGGTAGTTTATTGGATTTATCTGTGGCATTATTAGACAAGGGAATTTCTAAAAATGACATCATTTCCCTGTTTGAATCAGCTGCGAAAAAATATCCTGCTTTAGTTGAAGTAAACCATGACCCAATTGTTTCAAGTGATGTTATTGGCAATACTCATACCCTTGTTTTTGACAGCCAGGCTGCCATGACCACCGGGGCTGATCTTATTAAGATTCTTGCCTGGTATGATAACGGACTCAGTCAGGCAGGTAGGATACTGGATATCATCAATTTATATCATTCACTTGAAAAGGGGGAAGATACAGTATGAGAGTGGCGATCAATGGTTTTGGCAGAATCGGCAGAGCGGTTTTCAGGATTCTCAATAAGCGGGAAAATATTAGTGTTATTGCAATCAATGACCTTTGGGATCATAAAGCTTTAGCCTATCTATTAAAATATGATACGGTAATGGGAGGCTTTGATGAAGAAGTTTCGCTGACAGAAAATGATATTCTGGAAACTCCTTCTGAATCCGTAAAAATGTTGCAGGAGAAAAATCCTGGTGATCTCCCCTGGAAAGAATTGGAAATTGATGTAGTGATAGAATCCACAGGGGTGTTTAGAACTAAGGAGTCCCTTCAGACTCACCTTCAGGCTGGAGCAAAGAGAGTTATACTTACTGTTCCTGCAAAGGACGAAATTGATTATACCGTCGTTTTGGGTGTGAATGAAAACGGACTGAATCCTGAACATAAGATTATTTCAAATGCCAGTTGCACTACCAATTGTTTAGCACCAATGGCAAAAGTTTTACATCAGGAATTCGGGATCCATTCTGGTGTGATGAACACAATCCATGCTTATACGAACGATCAAAGGTTGGCAGATGTCCCTCACAAAGACTGGCGTCGCAGCAGGGCAGCTGCTGAAAATATCATTCCCACTTCTACTGGCGCTGCAAAGGCAGTAGGAAAAGTTCTCCCTGAGCTGCAGGGAAAATTAGACGGTATCGCATCCAGAGTGCCTGTACCTGATGGCTCCGTAGTGGATTTGTTTTTAAAATTGGAATCAAAGGTTACTGTTGAAGAGGTAAACCAATGCGTATTAGAGACAGCCAGCCAAATAGAAATGATGAATATTCTGGAATACTCAGAAACACCAATTGTTTCTTCCGATATCATCGGAAACCCTAAGTCATCTATTTTTGATTCATTATGTACCCAGGTGATAAATGATCATTTTGTTCATACCCTCAATTGGTATGATAATGAATGGGGGTATTCTAACCGCGTTGTAGATCTTATTGATAAAATCAGCACTTTTTAATCCGGTTTATCCTATTGAAGTTCATTCCTCAGCTTGATTATTTTATAAATTCCACCTCAGTGTGGAAAACAACCTTAATTTGGATAGTTTTGCTTTTCGTTACCTTGTTTTTCTGGGGTGGTTTATACCTTCTCATCCATAAACTAATATCTTAATAAGGAGAAAACTTGGAATCAGTTTTAGTAAATAAACTAACGGAGTTCGGCTTCACTCAAAACGAGTCTAAAGCTTACCTCACTCTTCTAAAACATCACCCTGCCAGTGGATATGAGGTGTCACAATACTCCGGAGTTCCCAGATCTGCAATTTATGATATTCTCCGCAAGCTAGAATTTGGCGGTATAGTATATGCAGAAGGGGATAAACCTGTACGTTATATCCCTATTCCCCCAGACCAATTAACAACAAAACTTGCTTCCAGATTTGAACATAACATCAATGAACTCAAAGAAGGATTGAATGAGTTAAATCAACCCCTTACCCGCGAATCAACCTGGAACTTGAAAGGCTATGCTGCCATGATTGATCAGGCACGCAGTATGATTGGTATCGCAAAAGAATCTGTATTTGTATCTCTGTGGGCTCGGGAATATGCAGAGCTAAAACCACAAATTTCTAAGGCAAAAAAACGAAAATTGGATGTGAGCTGCTTTTCTTTCACCAGACTTCCGGAGACCCAGGATCATATCTTCAGTTATGATATTGATGAGGAACAGCTGCGAAATATTTGGCGCCGCCAGATTGTGCTGGTAGTAGATAAAAAATCTGCGATTCTGGGGGGGGCTGATATGACCATGGAAAATCAATGTATTTGTACAGATAATTCTGCCATTGTGGATACCTGTTTGAATTATCTCATCTTGGACTATACCCTTTTCTCCAGCCGTAGGAGTATAAATGTTGAGAGAGAAATCAAGAAAATGATGACGGGCACGTCAGACCAACTCAGCAGTCTTCTGCAATAAAATTACTATTCCAATAGCATTTCTATATAGCCTGCTTTTTATTTCCACCCTAACAGTAATATTGCAGGGGGAGACCCGCTTATCAGGAGGTTACACTTTCACTTCTGATGATGAAGTTAAATTTGTCCTTAATACAGTTGATGCAGAAAAAGCGAATCTACTGCTATTTGACACTTATATGGATACTTTAGGCCAAGTGTTCGAAATGGAGTCTGATAAACAGAGATTCAAAGTCACTTTGTCCGGGGAAGTGTCAGGGAAATACTATGGATATCAAGTAATAAACCATCACCCAATTTCTCAGGAATTTTCCCCGCAGACTATTATTGCAGACCCCTACTCCCGTGCAGTTGCTTCTCAGCAATATTATGCACCTGTATCAAAGTCCCTTATTATTGATAATAGATTTGACTGGGAAGGTGATGAGGGCGTTGTTGTACATCCTCGGGATTTAATCATTTATGAAGTCCACCTGAAGGATATGACCGCTCATCAAAGTTCAGGAAGTTCAGAGCAGGGGGATTATAATCGGTTTCACGATTTTAATCAGGTTGGAGGAATAGTGCATTTGAAAGAAATGGGCTATAACGCTGTCGAATTTCTTCCCTTATTTGAATATTCAAATGTGGAAATTCCATACGGAGATACTACTCAAAAGGTGACGAATACCTGGAACCCTTATGCCTATAATCATTGGGGGTATATGCCAGCATTCTTCTTCGCTCCGGAGGGAAGTTATGCTTCTGATGCCCAAAGGGAAAGGATGGCGTGGAATGGAACTGAGGGGAAACAGATTCAGGAGTTTAAAGCGTTGGTGAAAGCACTTCACCGCGAAAATATTGCCGTAATCTTGGATGTGGTGTACAATCATGTTTCTCAGTATAATTTCAATCCGTTGAAGCAGATTCATAAAAAGCAATATTTTAGACAGAACAGTGAAGGAGGTTATTCATCCGTCAGTGGCTGTGGAAATGATTTGGCTACAGAACATCCGCATATTCAGAAAATGATTGTAGAGTCAGTTTTGTTTTGGATGGAAGAATACCACATTGATGGCTTCCGTTTTGATTTGGGGAAATTAATTGACTGGCAGACGGTGGAAATCATTCGTGAGGAAGCCTTAAAAGTGAATCCTCATGTCTTCATTACCTGTGAGCCTTGGGGCGGAGGCTATGATCCTGAAGGGTTCTCTATAAGGGGCTGGTCAAGCTGGAACGACCAGTTTCGCAATGCCTTAAAGGGTTGGTATCCAGATGGAAATGGTGGATTTATTTTTGGGAAATGGCATCCTGACTATAACTTTAACAATATCCAGCGAATGTTTCTCGGTTCTCCAAAAAAATGGGGCGGTCAGTATGTTGATATTGCCCATTCAGTGAATTATCTGGAATCACATGATGATTATACCCTGGCGGATTTTATCAAAATTGAGACAGGACTTTTTTCAAAGGATGCCATTATTCAGAACAGAGATTCTCATGGTGTATTAACACCCTATGAAATTGCTATACATAAATTAGCTGCCATGGCTTTGCTTACTTCACAGGGCCCTGTTATGATTGCCCAGGGGCAGGAATGGGGCAGAAGCAAGGTTATTGTTGAGACAACCTATCCTGATCCCAATATAGGTAAAATGGATCATAACTCCTATGAAAAGGACAATGAAACCAACTGGTTGAATTGGGACCATAAAAAAACAAATGCCGAATTGGTTGACGTTTATAAATCCCTCATAAAACTCAGAAAGGAGAATAAACTTTTTAGAAGGGCTGAACCGGAGCAAATTAGATTTATTCAACCAAAAGAAAATTTGACGGCATTGGGATTTACTATTTCAAGGGGAGAATCTCAGGCAGCAATCTTTATGAACAGCAGCAGCAGAGAATCAAATTTTCCCTTTAAGGTTGAAGGTTTAAAAGTACTTTTTCAAAGTATGGAAGGGGAATTTAATAATGGAGGAAAAGTCCAATTACCTCCCAGGTCAGGCATCATTTTTGGAAAATGAAGAATATTTTATACTCAGCCTTTCTTATCAGCTCCATTATCAGTAGTTGTGCTTTAGCAGAAGATTTTGAAAGAGGAGTTGTCCCTACTCTTCGACTCATTCACGATAAATGGTCAGGAGTTGATCTTTCCAACTATTTTCACCTTGGTAAGAAGGATCCAGAATTCCTGGATGACAGCTTATTTTCCTTTAGAATTTCCAACGATAGTTTATGGATAAAACCTTCAGACCAATTAATGGGATATGCACCTGCGAGAATTCTTATTAAGGGAAATGACGTTACCTTAATGACCAGAACGGAGAACAATTATTACCATAATTTCCAATATATTGATGATACCAGGCTGGCAAAGGAAGTTTTTGTCATGGGAAATTTTAATAATTGGAGTAGATCATCCCATCCCCTTTCTCCAAAACATTTAAGTTTTGACTGGCAGCGGACAGATAGATTCCCCGCTGGAAAGTATGAGTATAAATTTATAGTGGATGGCAGAGAAGTATTAGACCCGGCAAATCCAAATAAAATTCCTAATGGACTTGGCGGATTTAACTCTACTTTTGAATTTGGGGGTGGTTTTAGTGAGGAACCCTGTCTGCAAAAACACAGCTGGGTTAAACCTGAAGGGGAATTACTATTCACAGGATGCGGATTTGAAACTCATGATGGCAAGCCATTGGAATATAAGGTGCTTTTTGATAACCAGATTTTAGGGGACTCCCTGTACGGATACAAGCAAATAGATTCATTGAGACAAAAATTTTTCTTTGTAAAATTGGGTGATTTAACAGATGGTCTTTTAAGAATTTATATAAGTGGAGAGATGTTTTATTTAGAAAACCATACGATCATTAAAAATGGTATCCCTCTTCATCCTGAAGATAACCCTTCTGACCCCCACTTTAGAGTGATTTACTCTCTAATGGTTGACAGATTTTTGAATGGAAATAAAACTAATGACCGAAGGGTAAATGACCCTATGGTACCTCCTCTGGCTAATTACATGGGAGGAGATATTGCTGGAATTACCCAAAAAATAAATGAAGATTATTTTACCAATCTTGGAATTAACACGCTTTGGATTTCTCCAATTACGCAGGGACCTGACACCTCCTATACTGAATCTGTTCCACCACATAGAAGGTATTCAGGATACCATGGCTATTGGCCTGTGGAAAGTCGAAAAATTGATACACGGCTTGGGACGGCAGAGGATCTAAAAATGCTTATCAATACTGCCCATGATAAAAATATTTCAGTCTTGCTGGATTTTGTCTCGAACCATATCCATGAAAACAATCCCTATTATCAAAATCACCGGGATTGGTTTGGAAAAGTGGAATTAAAAGACGGCAGTCTCAACATCCGCAACTGGTCGGAAGAAACTATGCTCACTACCTGGTTTGAGACTTTTTTACCCTCTTTTAACTTCGTTAGCTCCCCCACTGCCGTTCAGCAGGTGGTTGATGATGCTGTCTATTGGATTGATGAATATGAGTTTGATGGTTTTCGGCAGGATGCCACCAAACATGTCCCACATTCCTTTTGGAAATCCTTACGAAATACTCTTAACGATAAGTACCCCGGGAAAGAACTGTTTCAAATTGGAGAGACCTTTGGTAATGACGAGCTTATATCCTCCTTTGTGAATCCCGGTGAATTGGATTCCCAATTTAATTTTTCACTGTATTATTTGCTGCGGAATCAACTGATCAATGAAGAGATTGATTTTAATATTATTCATGAGGGGATAAGAAATAATTTGCTGCATTACCAACCGGTAAATCTCATGGGGAATATCACTAGCAGTCATGATCAGGTTCGATTTATTTCTCTTGCAGACTTTCAGATTGACCTTAGTGAGAACTCCACTGAGAGAGCATTTCATCATCCACCGGGGGAGGTGAAAAATCCTCACAGCTATGCAAAGTTATTCATGTTTACTGCAATGAATATTGCTTTGCCGGGAGTGCCGGTCATTTACTATGGTGAAGAAATAGGAATGATGGGTGCCGGCGATCCTGATAACCGTAGAATGATGAGATTTGAAGAGAGCTTAACGGAGAAAGAAAGATCATTTTTAATGAGAATGAAAAAACTCATTTCATTGAGAGTTCAATATCCGTCCCTTAGCTTGGGGGACTGGAGTGTTTTTTACAATAGGCAAGTAGTCGGTTGGAAGAAATCCTATTTCGATGAAGAAGTGATTTTCCTTTTTAACCGCACATCAACTTCCCTGAAAAAATCACTACCTTTTTACAAAAATGGAAAACTCACTTCATTACTGGATGATAAGGCTGCTGTAGTCACAGATGGAATGGTACAATTACAGCTGGCTCCCTACGAAACTAAAATTTATTTAGTGGAATAGAAGTGAAGCAATACATCCTTACTTTGGATATTGGCGGCACTACCTTTTCCTCTTCAATTTTTGATGAGCAATTAAAGAATATTTCTTCCTCCGATATTAACCTCATATCAGCCTTCCCTGATAAAACAACCCTGTTAGAAGGCTTCGCTCAACAAGCTGGTCTGCTCTTAAAGTCATCCAATATCGGTAAAACTCAATTAATGGGAATGGGCATTTCTGCTCCGGGGCCATTAAATGCAGAGGAAGGGAAAATATTAGAAACCCCCAATTTGACTATGCTGCAACATACCCATCTTGCTAAAGAGATGGAAAATAGAATCGGCATACCGGTACATATTGAAAATGATGCTAATTTATTCGCATGGGGCGTATGGCAGAAAAACCACCCGCAAACCAGGGTAATGACGGCCCTCACCCTTGGTTCGGGATTAGGTGTTGGGTTAATAATAAATGGAAAACTGTTCACAGGAACGCATGGATTGGGAGCTGAATATGGAATTTCTCCTATAGTAAATGGGATTTGGGAAGATGAGATTTCCATTGGAGGCATAACTACAAAATGCAGTGAAATACTGGGAAAAGTACACTCACCAGAAGCCTTATATAAAATGGCTGTAGCAGGAAATAAGAAAGCTCTTGAAATTTGGGCCTGGTTTGGAGAAAAACTAGGCTATTGTTTAAGTCATATTGTAAATATGTTAGATCCTGAAATGGTTGTAGTGGGGGGAGGAATCAGCAGAGCATTTTCAGTATTTATTGATCCTGCTAGAAAAGTGTTATACCAATTTGCACCGTCCTTTGAGTTGCATAATATTCCCATAATTGAATGCTCTGATTATTTAGAATCAATTCACAGAGGTGCGGCATTGCTTATTAAGGAGAAAAATGCGTAACTCTGTTATGGGTTACTACGCTAAATTTCCCTGCTGTAATGCAATTGAAATCTTATATTATCTATCTCATGCTTGGACTTGGATTACCCTACGCAGGAGATAATAGTCATTGGGCAGAGTCTGCAATTTGGTATCAAATTTTCCCTGACCGTTTTTATAATGGAGATAAGAACAATGACCCTGATAAGTCCACTCTTACGGGAACCTGGCCTTATGAGATTCAGAAGGACTGGGAATTGATGCCCTGGACAGCTGATTGGTATAAACTGCAGAACTGGGAAAAATCAAATGGGGAAAATTTTTATTATAATGCCCAGCTGCGTCGTTATGGGGGGGATATCCAGGGCATTCTTGATAAACTTGATTATTTAGAAGACTTAGGTGTAACTGCTCTTTATTTAAATCCTGTCTTTGAATCACCCTCTGCTCATAAATACGGTGCCCGGTTTTACCACCATATTGACAATAATTTTGGTCCCGACCCTCAGTTAGATGTAGCAATCTGGTCAAAGGAAGATCCTGCTGACCCGTCAACCTGGCTGTGGACATCTGCCGATTCTCTTTTTCTTGAGCTGATTGAGGAAGTCCATAACAGAGACATAAAAATAATCATTGATGGTGTTTTTAATCATGTAGGCATCCCTTTTTGGGCCTTTGAAGATGTGAAGGTAAAGGGGAGTGCCAGTAAGTATGCTGACTGGTTTTACATCCACCAATGGGATGATCCTCTAACGGTAAAAGATGAATTTGATTACGAAGGCTGGTTTGGAATAAAGGATCTGCCTGTATTGAGGGAAATTGATCAAGGCTTAACCCCTCCCATTAAGGAGCATATTCATGCTGTGGTAAAGCGGTGGATGGACCCCAATAATGACGGTGACCCCTCAGATGGGGTAGATGGCTGGCGGCTGGATGTGGCAGATCAGGTACATATTGAATTCTGGAGGGAGTTTAGAGAGTGGGTAGAGGAGATTAACCCTCATGCTTATATTACCGGTGAAATTTGGTGGGAAGATTTCTGGAATAATAAAATGCTCAATGCATCCCCCTGGCTTAAGGGAGATGCTTTTCATGGGGTGATGAATTACAGATTAGCCGATGCTCTTTTTAAATTTATGATAGATGATAAGAATCAAATCACTGCAACTGAGTTTAAGCATTACATAGAGAAAATGATTGTTGAATACGAATTTGATACCTTTTTATCGGTTCAGAATATTTTAGGCAGCCATGACACTGAGCGCATAGCCTCATCTGTTGTAAATCCTGACCGTTGGATTGACCATGCCAATCATCTGCATTACAATCCTGAGTTTAAAGTTCGTAAGCCTAATGTAGAGGAGAGAAACCTGCAAAAAATGCTGGTTGCTTTTCAGTTTTTGTTTCCTGGTGCACCATATATTTATTACGGAGATGAGGTGGGGATATGGGGAGCAGATGACCCTGATTGCAGAAAACCAATGCTTTGGGAAGAATTTCACTATGAAGATGAAACCCATCATCCTGTTGGATTAGATAGAGGGCGGGATGAGGTTTTTCCTGACAGGGAACTCTATAATTTTTATAAGCAAATGATAGAGCTGCGAAAAAAACATCCCAGCCTACAGCAAGGTAAATTCACGGTGATATTTGCAGATGATGATAAGGAGATGTTTATATTTTCCCGCAGTATTAATACCGAGAAAATCATAGGAATCTTCAATCTTTCAACAAAAAGTCACAGTTTAGGGTTATCGGAATTATTAGAATTATCTTTATGCAGGGGTATAACTGAAACCTATCATACAGACAAGATAAACCCTCGATCTTTTTACATTTTAGAGTGTCATGAAAACTAATTCTAAAGGCAGCGGTATTCTCCTGCATCCTACTTCTCTTCCTGGTCCCTATGGGATAGGAGATATCGGCAGAACCAGCCAAGACTTTGTTGAAAAGCTGGCAAGAATGGAGCAAAGTTATTGGCAGATACTCCCCCTGGGCCCTACAGATTTCACCAATTCACCCTATTCGGGTTTGTCCACTTTTGCAGGAAATCCTTTACTCATCAGTCCTGAGGAATTAAGAGATGAGGGATTGCTAAAAGAAGAAGAATTATCTCAGTTTTTAGTAGAAAATAACGGTAAGGTTAATTTTTCACTGGTTCGCCGGAATAAATCAAAAATGCTGGAATTGGTATATGCAAAATTTAGATCCAGGGCATCAGATACTATGCTTAAAGAGTATGAAGAATTTATCAATACAGAAAAGTATTGGTTAAATAATTATGCTGACTTTTGTACTTTAAAAAAAATAAACAAGGGACTTCCCTGGTCTGAATGGAAATTGCATGAAATTCCTGAAGGTACAACGAATGAATACCCAAAAATAGTACAATTTTTATTTCACAACCAATGGAATAAACTGCAGGTTTATTGCAGGGAGTTTAATATTCATTTAATAGGGGATATGCCCATATATGTTGGCTATGATTCAGCGGATGTATGGGCAAATAGAGAATTATTTCAACTTACACCTGATGGCAAAATGGAATTTCAGGCTGGTTGTCCCCCGTGTAAATTTGAAGATGATGGCCAGATTTGGGGAAACCCCCTCTATAATTGGACAAGTCATGAAAAAGATAACTTTTCATGGTGGAAGTTGCGCTTTCAAAAACTCTTACAACAAGTGGATATCATCAGGCTGGATCATTTCATCGGATTTGCCAAATACTATAAAATTCCCATTGATAGTAAGACTTCCCGAGAGGGGGAATGGGTAAAAGCTCCCGGTAAAAAGTTCTTTTCTGCTTTGAAGGATATAATTCATAAGGATAATGTTATTGTGGAAGATTTGGGAGATATCACAGAAGAAGTACATGAACTGAGACAGTCCTTCCAATTTCCGGGAATGCGTGTCATGCACTTTGAGTTTACAGAAAAAATTTCCCAGGATGATATACCAGCCCGTTCTGTCCTCTATTTGGGAACGCATGATAACAATACTCATATTGGCTGGGTAGAGCAATTAAATACAATTGAGTACCAAAATTATAGGGCCAATATGGACTCCGTTCCTATTGATTCATTAATTATTTGGGAGGAGTTAACTCCATTTAGGTGGATATTAAACACAGAGGCAGATACCGTTATTTTACAAATGCAGGATGTGTTAAATCTTGATACTTCTGCCAGAATGAATACTCCCGGCACGCTGTCAGAAGATAACTGGACCTGGCGGGTTCAAGAATTTGAATTAAATAAACCTCTTATGTATAGAATCAGAACCATTACTAAGAATAGTAATCGCCA
Source organism: uncultured bacterium (assembly GCA_964551815.1). Taxonomy (GTDB): domain Bacteria; phylum Fidelibacterota; class Marinisomatia; order SCGC-AAA003-L08; family D37C17; genus D37C17. Next base: position 20,402 of record CAZKEL010000022.1, on the reverse strand, counting down.
TCAACTACCGGAAAGGGTGAATATTGAAGTAGAGATGTTAGAGATAGAATTAGGAGTATTTTAATGGAAAATAACAACCTGTCAATTGCGTATTTTTCAGCGGAAATTGGTATTTCTGCATCCCTGCCAACCTATTCAGGAGGATTAGGTGTGTTAGCCGGTGATCATATCAAAGCAGCTGCAAATGCTGAAATCCCCATGGTAGGCATAACGCTTTTGTATAAAGAGGGTTATTTCAAACAGCGTGTGGATGAGGAAGGCAATCAAACGGAAGTTTACCCCAAATTTGATCCTGAACCTATGCTGGAAAAACTGCCGAAGCTGTTTTCTCTCAGACTGCGTGAAAGAGATGTGTGGATCCAGGCATACCGTTTACTATACAAGGGGGAGACGGGTCATGTGATCCCCATTTATTTTTTGGACACAGATATTGAAAAAAATTTCAACGATGACAGAAAAATAACTTTACGGTTATATTCTGGCGATAAAGACCACCGAATTCTACAGGAAGCCATATTAGGGTTTGGAGGAATCCGCTTGCTGGATATGCTGGGCATCAGGGAAATTCAAACCTACCATATGAATGAAGGGCATTGTTCTTTCCTTACTCTGGCGTTATTAGAAAAGTATGATGAAGATGAAGAAAAAGTGCGCTCTCTCTGCCATTTTACTACTCACACACCTGTTCCTGCCGGTCATGATCATTTTGCTGTCGAACGCTGTCGAAAGCTACTACATGGTTTATTGCCGGAGAACTTGCATCTGCCATCCTGGGTACAGAATAGCCGCCTGCATATGACTGAATTAGGGCTCTATTTTTCACGGTCAGCAAATGGGGTTTCTGAGCTGCATGGCAGGGTAGCCCGTGAACAATTCCCGGATTTTCATATTGACCATATAACCAACGGGGTTTACCATCCTTATTGGTTGGGGAAATCCTTTAGGGAATTATTTGATATTAAACTTCCGGGTTGGCGGGTGAATCCTGAATTGCTTACTGATTTGGGAAATATATCTGATGAAGAATTGCAATGGGCTCATTGGTCTCATAAAGATTTTCTGTTGGGATATGCAAATTCACAGACACAAAAGGCACTGTCCCGCGACGTCCTTACCATTGGGTTTGCAAGAAGGGCGGCAGAGTATAAAAGGGCACGGCTCATTTTTTCTGATCCTGAAAGACTGACCAAGTTAGGTAGAAACAAAATTCAGATTGTTTTTGCAGGTAAGGCACATCCTAAAGATTCTACCGGTAAAGAAATCATCAAATCAGTTGTAAATAATGCCAATGCTTTTAGGGGAGAGGTTAAAGTTATTTTTCTGGAAAACTATAATATGTGGTTGGGCAGGCTCATCACCTCTGGAGTGGATGTATGGCTGAATACACCGCTGCGCCCCAATGAAGCTTCCGGGACAAGTGGCATGAAGGCAGCCTTGAATGGCGTTCCCAATTGTTCCATTTTAGATGGCTGGTGGGCTGAGGGCTGCATGCATGGTGAAAACGGCTGGGCAATTGGAAATGCCAAGTCTTGTGATGATAAAAAAGATGCAGAATCCCTTTATTCAATTTTGGAAAATCAAATCATCCCTACCTATTATGAAAATTCTGATAAATGGGTCAAAATAATGCGGCATTCCATAGAAAGTTCTGTGAGATATTCAGCATACAGGATGATCAACGACTATCAAAATAAATTTTACTCCAGGGTAACAGAAGCGATTGAGGCAGGTTGATGCCTAAATTAATTTCCCTATTGAGTATTTTGATTCTCTTTGCCTGTAAAGGCAACTCTGGAGGTATTGAACTTCTGGCAGAAGCAGGAGGGAGGAAAATACTCTCTGATACATTCAGCTATTTCTATAAGGATTTTCTGTATAAGTCGGGAGTGGAAGATAATTTTCAATTTAGAAAGAATTTTTTAGAGAGTGAAATTGACCGGGCAGTGGTTTTGGAAACTGCAGACTCCCTATATTTTTTAAATAATTCAGAATTGAAACAACAATGGGAAACTGCAGGCAGGCAGATTCTTCTCAATGAATATTTTCATCGTGAGTTATATTTGAAATATCAGGCTTCTGATTCCTTATTAAGGGATGCATTCAGAAAGTCAAAAATTCAAATTCATGCCAGGCATTTATTTGCTCCGTCTATTGAAACAGCCAATCAACTCCTTTCCCGCCTGGAAAACGGTGCGGAATTTGAAGATTTAGCCCAGGAGGTGTTTAGGGATTCAACTCTGGCTGCTAACGGTGGTGATCTGGGTTATTTTTCCCTGGGAGATATGGAACCGGCTTTTGAAGACGCTGCCTTTGCACTGGGTGACAGTGAATTATCTCAGCCGGTAAAGACCCGTTCAGGGTACAGCATCATCCAGGTATTGGACAGATGGGATGAACCTCTCATTTCTGAACAGGATTATCAACTCCATAAAGCAGAAATGAATAGCCTGCTGCGATCTCGAAATCTGCATACATTGCGCCAATATTGGACAGATTCCCTGGCTGCCACTTTAGACATATCCATTTCTGATAATACTCTAAATTTTATCTTCAATCGCAGAAACTCTATTCTATTTAGTGATTCCTTATTGTTTAGGGATTCAGATATTAGAATTAAATCTCAATTGGGTAATTGGAATTTGGAAAAACTCTCCGAAAAGTTAAGATCATTAACACCCTCGCAAAAATCAAAGATTACTTCAATTGAGAGGCTGTCTGAATCCATTTACGGGATTTTGGTAAAAGAAAAAATTCTGCTGCTTGCTCAATCTTCCCAATGGTATGCAGAACAAGAACTCCAATGGAGGGTAGCAAGAGGTGAGGAGGAAGTCCTCATTCGTTATACAGTAAACCATTTTCTAAAGGACATCAAACCACGGCTTAAAGCAGATTATACCGGACTGCTAAACCGGCTCAGGTCTCAAATGCAAATCCTCATTCATGAGGAAAAATTGAGGACATTGAAATTACCCTCTTAAGGCAAATCCTGTTTATGTGCACTATCTGCACTGTGTATGCAGGGACGACAGGAAAAATTTCAGGGGTTATTACGGATAAAACTTCCGGAATGCCATTAATTGGCTGTAATGTAATTCTCCCCGATTTGGGATTGGGTACTGCAAGTGACACAGAAGGCAGATATGTAATATTAAATCTCCCTCCGGGGAAAATTACAGCACTGTTTACCATGATTGGCTATAGTGATTTACAGGTGGAAGAAGTGAATATTTCCATTGATCAGACTACAAAATTATCTGTGGAATTAACTGTAGAAGCCATTGAGGGCATGGAAGTTATTGTACGGGATGAAAAGCTTATTCGGAATGACCGCACCAATACAGAAGCAAAGGTTACAGCTGAAGAGTTAGAAGTGATGCCGGTGACGGATGTGCATGATGTAATAAAACTTCAGGGAGGTGTCACACAGGATGCTTATGGCGGAATTCATATCCGTGGTGGGCGCAGCAGTGAAGTGGTGTATATGGTTGATGGTGTTTCCATGACAGACTCCTACGACGGGGGGCTGTCCATTGCCGTTGAAAATAACTCCATTCAGGAGTTGCAGGTCATTAGTGGCACCTTCAATGCAGAATATGGCAGGGCCATGTCTGGTATCATCAATATGGTCACCAGAGATGGGGGCAATACTTTTCAAGGCTCTTTCAAATCTTTTTCAGGAGATCATTTTTCTTCTCATGCCATATATCGCCACCTGGATAATTTTAAGCCTTTTAATCAGAAAAATCTGGAATTGCAGTTGAGCGGTCCCATCCTGAAAGATAAACTTACCTTTTTCAGTTCCGGCAGGTACTATGGTTCAGAGGGGTGGCTGTTCGGCTTAAACCAATTTTCCATGTACGGGGATTCTCTTCAGCATCCAAAATGGCAGCCCATGAATGGGATTAAAAAATATTCTCTACAGAATAAACTCACTTTTAGTTTTTCTCCCCTCAGCCGTATTAAACTAAAAATGATATCCAGTGAGGAAAATTCTCAGGGATATGACCACCAAAGGCAGATTGCTCAGGCAGGGAGAAATACCAATTACCAGCATGGTATTTTTTACGGATTGAATCTTTCCCATGCCTTCTCACCACAGGCATTCGTTGAGGTTAATTTTTCCACCCATACGAAGCAATTTAAGTCTCAATTATTTGAGAGTGAAAATGATCCCCGGTATATCATGCCTGACAGTTTATTTTATGCACATTTAACAGGAGAACTGCCGGAGAATGTTTCTGAAGGAACGAACTATTATCCTTCTCATTCTTTCAGCCGTTGGGGAGTGGATTTAAACCGCTTTCACCGGGAAACTACTTCCCGCCAGGTAAAAGCAGACTATACCCACCAGGTCAATACTTTTAATCAGTTGAAAGCTGGCATTGAGCTGCAATTTCACCAGTTGGAATTAGACAGTTATACCATTATGGACTCTTCAGCAAATGATTCTGTTTTCACACCCTATATCCCTCAGTTAGGAGCAGTTGAGGATATTTCGGGAAATGCTATTCCTCAGCTGCCTGTTGATACACGGCTCACCTATTCGGAGAACATTCCTTCATGGGTGAGTCATTTTCACGTGAACCGCAGTTATTACCGAAGCAGCCCTAAAGAATTTTCAGCCTACCTGCAGGACAAAATTGAATATGGTGATATGATAATCAATCTTGGCATTCGTTATGATTATTTCGATCCCAACTCATGGATGCCGGTAAATCCTCATGATCCTTACATTCAAAATCCGCGGGACCCTCATCTGGATTCACTGAGCTTGGAAGAATTGCTGAGTATAAATTGGGGAGATACTTCTCATTATCTTATAGATTTTGATTCGCAGGATACCTTATGGTTCCGCTATGGTGAGTATGGAAATTTCAGTGATATGGGAAATGGTAAATATGATGAGGGAGAGATTTTTAGTGATGCCAATGGCAATGATAAGTGGGATAAGGGAGAGAATTTCGATGATGAAAGCGAATTATTAAAAGAGCAGGGGTGGTACAGAAAAACCACTGTTAAATCTCAATGGAGTCCCCGCTTTGGAATTGCTTATCCTGTTTCAGATAAAGGGGTGATTCATTTCAGTTATGGATATTTTTTTCAAATACCCCAATTTGAAAATTTGTACAGAGATCCCGGGTATAAAATCTCTGAAGGATCAGGGACATTCGGCGTTTTTGGCAACCCTGACCTGCACCCCCAAAAGACCATTTCTTATGAATTAGGTTTACAGCAGGAACTGACTCAACATTACGCTATGGAGATTACCGGATATTTTCGTGATGTGCGGGATTGGGTTTCTACCGGTATTCCTATAGATTTGGGAGGTGGGGCAGCCTATTATACCTTTGTAAATAAAGACTACTCCAATGTCAGGGGTATTTTGGCTGCACTGGATAGAAAATACAGCGGAAAATTTAGTATGCATTTTGATTACACCTTCCAGATTGTGGAAGGATCAAACTCCAGCCCTGAAGAGGAATTTGGTGCTTTGCTGAATAATGCGGAACCTGCCAGAACGATTATCCCATTGGATTGGGATCAGCGCCATAGTTTAAATGCTTCCCTGTTTTATGGAGATGAGCATTGGGGCGCAAATCTCATTATGCAGTATGGCAGCGGGTATCCATACACCCCTTACTTTCTCAATAGTAGTCAGAATATATCTATGTTTTCTCACAGGAACAGTATGCACAAACTCGCCACACTGAATTTTGATGTAAAGCTTTTTAGAAATCTTCACATTGGTAAAATTAGGGGGAGAGTACTTCTAAATATTTTCAATATCTTTGACCGGCGAAATGAAAATATTGTTTGGGGAGACACAGGGCGCTCAGGACAGACTGCAGAGCTTAAAAATGCCCTTTTGATAACATCAGAATATCCGGAGCCCCTGCGGCCTAACAGTGTATCAGATTATTTCAACCATCCGGAGTGGTATAGTGAACCCAGGCAGATTCAAATGGGAGTGGAACTATCTTGGTAAATCTAATTTCCCTCAGAATTTTCATTGTTTTGGCGTTACTTTCTATTGGGCTGACCCATAGCCCTTCAAATGAACGCGGTGATCCTAATTATCGGCGTACAACTAATATAGATGTGAATCAGGTACGCTCCACCATTTATAATTGGGGATACACCGGCAAAACTGCCACTTACAGCGGGTATGGATATGAGTGGCCCGTAAATTCAGGTAATGAGTATATCTGGCTCACCGGCTTAGCGGTAGGAGCTGAAATTGAATCAGAATCCGGAGACTCCTCCATTTTAATCTCTACCATTTTACGAAATGGCGCTACAGGTAAATCCCTGTCCTGGGAACCGGTAAAGGAATATCTCAACTCAGGTTCGGAAAAAATTGCCATTAGTGATGCCCCCAATTCCTGGCCCTCTTATTGGCCTGATAAATTGGATGATGGTGGTTGGTCCGGTTCTTGGAATGGCTATTTTGGGAAAGATAAATTCAGCGCTGAACAGGAAATATTTTATAAAATATCTGACGACGGGAATAATCCTGAAGGCTTTGAATACTTCCCGGACAGTACAGACTTTTCTAGAAAAGGATTGGGCTTGCTTTCCGGGGTTCGAGTCATGCAATGGAAACAGGTTCTCATTGAAGATGTGGTTTTTCAACTTTATGACATTACCAACGATGGCACTAAAAATCTTCATAAAGTTGCCTCTAGTCTCTGGTATGCTGATTATATCGGTGCAGACGGCAATGACTTGTTAGAATTTGATCTGATGACCGATGTTGCCTGGAACTACGACCTGAATCATTCTGAACTGGGGACAGTGGCAATTTCCTATATTGAAACTCCGGGGAATAATATTGACCGGATTGACAATGATGGCGATTCTACACCGCTGGACTTTTCCCGCTGTGATGTGGATTATAACTGTGAGATAGGCGGACCTCCCATTACTGAAGCCATGTTGGCTGGGGAAATATTCGATGGTAAGGACAATAATGGCAACGGGCTCATTGATGAGAACGATTCCCACCTCTCCTACGGAGATTCTCCTTATGGTGTGGCGTATGCAGACCGAGTGGATAATGACGGAGATGCTGAATCAGGCAGTCCGCTGATTACTGAAGAAATGGTTGCAGCAGCTTCCACTGACTGGGGGATTTGGCCTCCTGCTGTGGAAAATTTTAATCAGGTGCATCTGATTGGAATTACCACTGAAGAAGATGTGGGCAAGGCATTTGCAGATGGTGTGGATAATGATGGTAACTGCAGCAATGCAGTGCCTTATACGGGCTGTGAATTAGACAGCCCCGTCATTACGGCAGAAATGATTAATGCAGCTCAAAATGATGACTATGGGAGATATGTTGTTCGGGATGACACGGGTGCCATTGTAACTATTTTATATGCCCTGGATGACTCCGATTTGGGGAAAGCCTTCGCTGATGGAATTGATAATGACGGAGATGGGGCAGTAGATGAAGGTATTGATGAAAATATAGACGAAATGATTGACGAAAGCCGGGATGACTTTATAGATAATGACGGAGATTGGAACCCCGAAGATGATCTGGGACTCAGTGGAGACGGTTTCAGTGTCGGCGCAAATGATAATGTTCCAACTTCCGGGTCAGGAACAGGTTTTCCCGGTGAGCCAAATATTGACAAAACGGATGTATCCGAATCTGATCAAATGGGACTCACCTCTGTAACCTGGTCTGAAGAAAACGCAGGGCTGCATAATAATAGTAGTTTATTCTGGACCAGGGTGATGACACCTGGCATTCTGGAACAGCCTGTAGGTGCGGATAATGATCTGTATGTGTCATCAGGGTTTTTCCCCCTGAAAGCAGGTCAGACAGAAAGAATTGCCATGGCAATATCCCTGGGGAATGATCAGCAGGATGCCCTGAGAAACCGCAACACAGCCCAAACTGCCTATGAGTCTGATTATCAGTTTGCAAAATCACCTGATGTACCCAACGTAACTGCCGTCCCCGGAGATGGGGAGATAACCCTGTATTGGGATTCGGCATCAGAATTATCTGAAGATGCCTACATGGCAGAAATCACGGAAGGTGAAGTGCGCTATGATTTCGAAGGCTACAAAATTTACCGTTCAACCGATTGGGAATTTAAGAATGCCTTAACTATTACAGACGGTGATGGTAACCCTGCCTTTTTTAATCCCTATGTGTTAGAGGGAGAGTCTGCCCAATGGGATTTGGTTAACGGGAAAAAGGGCTGGCATCCGGTAGATTTGAATGGGGTGAAGTTTTATTTGGGTGACGATACAGGTCTGCGGCATTCTTTCACAGATACGGAAGTGGTGAACGGTCAAAAATATTATTACGCTGTGGTGTCTTATGATTTTGGTGGCGATGAATCCAACAATATCATTCCCAGCGATTCACCCATGCGCCTGAGAATTAACTCTCTCACTGGAGAAATAGAAATGGGTCCCAATGTAGTAGAAGTCACTCCCCGGGAACCCTCTGCAGGATATGAAGAGGCTCCCTCAAATTCCAATATTTCACATATTTTCGGAGGTGCATCCGGAAGTCTTTCTTATGAGGTGGTAGATGCAGGAGCAGTTGTCAATAATGGCAAATATGAAGTGACTTTCAGAGATACCATCATCGAAAATTCCTCCTCCGGAATTGGGCACGATACCCTGACAACGGGAGCTTATTATTTGATTGATTATTCTCAGGGTAAAAAAGATACTCTGTTGAACAACTACCCATTGTTTGGCATAAATGAGCATCCCGTTATTGATGGCATAAGACTGCAGTTTAACAATATATCTTCAGGTGAGATCAAACTGGATACGGTAAATTCAGCTTGGGCGTCCCAAACTCCTCTGTGGGATTTCACCCTCTCTAAGACAGATGGCTCAATCATTGGTTTACCATTCCCTGCTGATTACCGCATTGTGTTTACAGGAAATGAAACCTATACCGCCAATTGTTATTGTGGAAAAAAATTAAATGAAAACCCCAGTTTTGACCCTTGTTCAGAAGCATTTATTGGTGAAAACCCTGCCGACTTCTGCACAGCGTCTTTTTACAAAGAAGCAATAGTCAATTTCAAAGTACAAAAACTAAATCTTGATGCCGTGAACAGAACCCGTGAATGGGAGGATATCCCCTTTGCATTTGGAGATTATTCCCCCTATAATGCTGAAACGCTCACCTCTGAACCAGACGGGAAATTCAATGCCGATTGGCGGGAACAGGATAGAATCATTTTCCTGGACTATACTCTGCAGGGAGATCCTTCTGCCACTTGGTTTTTCACTCTTGACTACCCGGGAGAAAATACGGAACTAAGTCAGTGTTGCAATGAACCCCAGCCTGGAGACACAGTGTATGTTGCGGTGAATAAGCCATTCTTATCCTCAGATGTTTATGCATTTACCACTACCGCCTCAAAGGTAAATAATGAAAAGGCAAGGGAGCAGTTGAAGGATATCTTTGTCATTCCAAATCCCTATATTGCTGCCAATGCTTTCGAAGCTGATAATATTTATACTTCAGGGCGGGGACCTCGTGAAATTCAATTTAGAAATCTGCCTGCTGAATGTATAATCCGCATATACACGGTTTCAGGAGAGAGGGTGAAAACCATTGATCACTTTACTTCTATTGATAATGGTATGGCAAGTTGGAATCTCCTCAGTGAGGATAATCTCTCTATTTCCTATGGCGTTTATATTTTCCATATTGAAGCGCCGGGGATAGGAGAACATATTGGCAAATTTGCAGTGATCAAATGATTTACCTGCCACTATCACTATCAATGTTTTATTTCAAGTCAATTACATGAAAATTCTGTTACCAATCATTTTGGTAATGACTTTGGGGTTTTCTGTGGATAAAACCGGAACCTCTGCCGCAAAGTTTTTATCCATCCAAGCTGGGAGCAGGGCAGTGGGAATGGGAGGCGCTTTTACAGCAGTCGCTGAGGATGGAACTGCAATGGCATGGAATCCGGCAGGAATTGCCCGCCTCAATGGTAATCAGCTTTTTGTGGAACATTCAAAATGGTTGGCGGATATTTACCATAATTATCTGGGGTTTACCCTTAAAAGGGGGTCTCAGTCTGCCTGGGGTGTGCATTATATTTCACTGGGCATGCCTGAAATGGAAGTTACCCGTTATGGCCAGGAGAACACGGGAGAGTCCTTTAGGGCAGGGGCCTGGGCATTGGGATTCACCTGGGCAGGGAATCTTACCAATCGGTTCTCCATTGGATTTAACGGAAAATATATCAGGGAAACTATTGCCCGTAGTTATGCCGGCGGTGCTGCCCTGGATGTGGGGACGCTCTTTAACACGGTATATGGTCCTGTATTGGGGATGTCAATCTCAAACTTCGGACCAAAAATGCAAATGCAGGGGGCTGACTTACTGGTAACAACGGATGATGTGAGTAATAACCCTGATATTAATGCAGACCTTTCTACTGAAAAATTTAATCTACCCTTAACGCTTCGTTTTGGAATTTCCCATCAACATCAATTGCATTCAGTCTCTGTGCAATGGGCAGTGGATGCCGTGAGTCCCATGGATAACGCTGAATTTGTAAACGCAGGGATTGAAGCCGTCTTTTTCAATAGAGCGTATCTGCGTAGTGGATTTTCTTCACTTTTTCTGCCAAACAGAGAATCGATATTCAGTTTGGGCGGCGGGATTGAATTGCAACTCTTTGGGCAGCAGAAGCTGCAAATTGACTATGCCTATGAAGTTATGCGCTTTTTGAATGATGTACATCGTTTTTCACTTTCCATAAAAAAATAACCAATGGCGATTTCTCGTTATTTTTATGTGATGATCCTATTCACCCTTTTTTCTTGTGGTGAACAGGAAAAGAATACATCCACCATTAATATTTGGCACCAGATGCATTATGAGACCCGGAAAGTTCTCAGGGAAGTCTGTGACCAATATGAAGCACAGAATCCCGCAATTCAGATTAACCTCATCTACAGAGAAACGGAAGAGCTGCGCTCCAATTTTCAATCCTCTGCCATGGGGGGCAGCGGACCTGAACTTATTTATGGTCCTTCTGATCAGGTGGGTCCCTTCGCTGCCATGGGTATCATTCAACCATTAGATACTCTTTTTGATGAGCGGTTTTTCAATACATTTGTTGACAATGCCATAGTCTCATATCAGGGTAATAAATGGATGGTGGGTGACGTTGTAGGAAATCATCTCATGCTGTTGTATAACAAAGATCTGGTTTCCAGTCCTCCAAAGGACACAGATGAGCTCATTGCCTTGGGGAAAGCACATACCATTGATGTGAATGGGGATGGGAAAATGGACCGCTATGGTTTAGTTTGGAATTTTACTGAGCCTTTCTTTTACGCACCCTGGCTGGGAGGCTTTGGTGGATGGCTTATCACTGAAGAAAATCAACCGGATTTAGATTCAGAAGCTAACAGAAAGGGGTTTGCCTTTATTAAATCTCTCAGGGATGAGCATAAAATTATTCCCCGTGAGTGTGACTATGAAATAGCCAATGCCATGTTCCTCTCAGGTGAAGCTGCCATGATAATTAACGGAGATTGGAGTTGGGGGAATTATCTGGGGAAGGTTGATTTTGGAATTGCCCGCATCCCCAAAGTGTCAGAGACAGGCTATTGGCCAACTCCTGTTGTAAGTGCAAAGGGCTATTCCATCAATGCCAATGCTCAGGGGAAAAAGTTAGAAGAAGCAAAACAGTTATTGCAGTATTTAACCAGTGCTGAGGTTCAGTTATTTTTTACCGAAAGGGTTAATTCTCAACCCTCATCAAAAGCAGCTTTAATAGCTGAGAGCATTATTGAAAATGAAATATTAAAAGCATCTGCAGTGGTTGTGGAGGTGGGGCGGCCCATGGCAGTTGCGCCGGAGATGCGTGCCATTTGGGATGCACTGAGAACTCAGTACCAGGCGGTTTTAGGGGGTAATATATCACCGGAAATTGCTGCCACTCTTGCACAGAAAAATGCACTCAAACAAATTCAACTTATGAATGAGGTGCTTACTCCCGGAAATTCAATCTGGATATTAAGAGTGGGGCTCATTTTATTGGGATGTATCCTTATATTTTTACTTATAAAAAATGGAAAAGATATTGCAGCATCTTTCAGAGAACATAAAACAGCTTATCTGTTCATTGCTCCTGCCTTCCTCATTGTATTTGCCATCATCATTTTCCCGTTTATATATAATATATTGATTTCCTTTTCTAATTTTTCACTGAAAACATTTCGTAGTTGGGAACTTATCGGTATACACCATTATCTAAATGTCTTTCAGGATGCTCAATTTTACTCAGTCCTCGTAAAAACATTTATTTGGACCTTTGTCAACATATTTTTTCATGTAACATTGGGAATTTTATTAGCTGTACTCATTAACCGCACTCTTCCTGCCAAACCCATTTTGCGGACAGCCCTCATTATTCCCTGGGCCGTTCCCCAGTATATTTCTGCTCTTACCTGGCGGGGGATGTTCAATCAGGAATATGGATCTATTAATTTAATTTTGGAAAATTTCCTTTTTGTTGAAGGACTCCAATGGCTCAGCAGTCCCGCTGAAACTTTTACAGCTTGCATCCTCACCAATGTCTGGCTGGGATTTCCCTTTATGATGATTGTGGCATTGGGAGGGTTGCAGTCCATACCCACAGAACTTTACGAAGCGGCAGAGGTGGATGGAGCCTCCCGTTGGCAGCAATTCAAACGTATTACCCTGCCCATGCTCATGCCCGTCATGATCCCTGCCATGATTTTAGGTATGATCTGGACCTTTAACAATATCAATGTGGTCTGGCTGGTGAGTAACGGAGGAGAACCCTCTGACCAAACCCATATTTTGGTGAGTTTTGTTTATAAGGCTGCCTTTAATTTATACCGCTATGGCTATGCGGCAGCCCTCTCAATGGTGATTTTTTTAATTTTACTATTTATGGGGATTTACTCTATTCGTCAGTCAAACTCAACTGAGTCTGTTTATTGATGAAAAAGAAGATAGAAACCTGCCTCATTTTTCTGTTCCTTTCCTTTTTTACCATAGGGACCCTTTACCCCGTCCTCAATATTATTGGGGTGTCTCTGCGAGAGGACAACGCTTTTCAAACCAAATCACTCTCAATTGTTACTGCAGATTCTGGTTTTGATAATTATTGGCAGTTACTGTTTAAAACGGACTTTCTCCTCTGGCTGAAGAATTCTCTCCTGGTGTCAACAGCAGTCACCATTTTAGGGGTTGCCCTTGCCTCTACCTGTGCCTATGCATTGTCCCGCTACCAGTTTAAGGGAAGAAAGCTGGGCATGACAGCCCTATTAACAACACAAATGTTTCCTGCAACGATGTTGTTGCTGCCATTTTTTATCCTCCTCTCTAAACTGGGACTGATAAATTCCTATTTGGGGCTGGTAATCATTTATTCTTCTACCGCTCTGCCTTTTTGTATCTGGCAGATGAAGGGTTTTTATGATACTATTCCTCCTGCCCTGGAGGAATCTGCCTATTTGGATGGTTGTAATTCATTGCAGGCATTTTATAAAATTATTCTGCCTCTTTCTACTCCTGCGTTGGTCATTACCGCATTGTTCAGCTTTATGGCCAGCTGGAGTGAATATGTGGTGGCAGCCATCATCCTCCAGGCTCCGGAACTCTATACCCTGCCTTTGGGATTAAAATCGTTTCAGTCCAGCTTAGCTACTGAGTGGGGTCTGTATGCAGCAGGGGCTGTGGTGGTGAGTATTCCTGTGGTGATTTTGTTTGTGTCACTGGCACGCTTTTTAGTCAGCGGACTTACCATGGGCAGTGTGAAAGGTTAAAATAAAGTGTGATCTATATCAACTTGTCCAAAACAGAGAGATAGATAAATTATTCTGATGTTTGTTGACAGAAATTATTAGTAACTCAGTATATAACTACTAAAGTAAATTTCAATAGACTCTGGCAGCACAAAATGAGCTATTCCCCATTGATGGAGGAGGAATTTCTCAAATCATTTTAAATTATCCATCTCAGATATAAAGAGAAAAGAGATATTGAATCAGATTTATACCTATATTTTAATCTTCATAGTTATTTCACCCTCCTGGAGCCAATCCGTATTCTGGGAACCTGAAATTCCTACCCCCGGTGGGGAAATTACCGTGTTTTACAACGTGTTAGAAGGAACGCTGGGGAATAATACCAATCCTGTATATATTCATATCGGCTATAACGGCTGGGAGGATGTGGATGACTATGCCATGACTTTCGAACCGGGGATGGGAGACGGCTGGTGGTCTTATATCTATACTATTGCTGAAGATGCTGAAACCATAGATTTCGTTTTCACAGACCTCTTAGGAAATTGGGACAATAACGGTGGTATCGGTATTGACTGGCATATCAGCCTAAATTATTATTGGGTACCCTTTAATCCTGGACCAAATCATGAGGTGGAAATCGTATTGAATGATGTGGCCAGCAGCGGCTCTGTAGTTTGGACAGTGAATTCAGGTTCAGGTTTTGAAACGCCCATAGAATCTTACTGGCCCCAAGGCACCAATGAAGCTGAGGATCTGCCCTGGGAACTGACCTATGTAGGCAGCTGGGTGGAAACTCCCCTTGAAAGCTCCGGTACCAATGCTTATCATGCACTTCTTGGTCCATTTAATCAGGGAGAACAGATTATTCAGTCCATCAAGTATGTGATTCGATGGGATGATGGCAGTTGGGATGTAGGCTCTAACGGACAAATTATTTTTTACGATATTTATTTTGATTATACTGCCGGAGAGGAGGACCCCAATATTATTTTCCTGTCACCAACCGAAGGGGAACTGTTAGAACCTCCGGTGCTGCTGAGAGCAGTAGGAGATGCACAGGAAGTAGAATATTGGATTGATGGTGAACTCATCGGAAGTGATTCTACTATACCATTCGAAACTACCTGGGATCCTATTGAGGGATTGTTCGGGGACTATCGCATTGCAGCCAGAGGCAGAGGAGATAGTGGCAATATTGCCTATGCCTTTATGAATATCACACTGGATTATGAAATTACCCACGCAGCCCTGCCTCAGGGTGCAGATGATGGATTGCAGCTTTCAGGAAACCATGTGGTGATCACCCTGTATGCTCCGGGAAAAGAATATGTTGCTTTAAAGGGCAGTTGGAATAGCGACTATCCTCATGGCGAACTCATGCAATTGGCTGATGACGCTGTCTGGTGGTATGAGACGACTCTCCCTGACGGGGAATATGAATATCAATTTAATATCGAAGGCATTAAAAATATTGCAGACCCCTGGTCTGAAGATGTGCGCTGGGTGGACCCCAATGGCGGCTGGGAATCTGGATACTATGGTCATGCTTATACTGTTTTTCAGGTAGGCGCGCCTCCTTTTGTGTGGAATGATGCAGATTTTGAACGCCCTCCTCAAAATGAAGTCATTGTCTATGAATTGCATATTGGTGATTTCATGAGCGATGGAGAAACCCATGGAACTTATCTGGATGTTGTTGACAAAATTGAAGAGGGGTATTTTAATGACCTGGGAATCAACGCTATTGAGCTCATGCCGGTGAATGAATTTGAAGGAGCTTATTCCTGGGGATATAATCCCTCTTTTTATATGGCTCCTGAGTCTGCTTATGGGAGCCCGGAAGATTTAAAGCTATTGATAGATACGGCACACCAAAATGGTATTGCTGTCCTTTTAGATATAGTCTTTGACCATCTCTGGGGATCAGCACCACTTTTCCAACTTTACCAACCGCCTGATAATTATGAATGGGATGCCCACAATTATGCTGCCTGTCCCTATTTTCAGGATACGGGCTCACAGTGGGAATGGGGGTACAAACTGGATCATTGGCAGCAGCGTACCCGCAAGCATTTAGATGATGCACTCCATCATTGGATTGATGAGTATCATTTTGACGGCTATCGCTTTGACTTTACCGCTGGCATAGGCTGGGACCCTGCCAGTGAATGGGGGGCTACCCATTATGCCAATATGCTAAACTGGGAAGATCCAACCCTTATCTTAATTGCTGAAGAGGATAATCCCTACCAGATGAATACTACCGGATTTGATGCAGGTTGGGATTACAGCTTTCACCACATGATGTTTGCCAATCTATCTTCCATCAATTCCGGAGGACATAACTTTGGAGATATGGCAGATGTTGCCAGTCATATTGATGCCTACAGCCAGGGCTATGCTGATCACACGGCTCAGCTCATTTATACTGAAAGCCATGATGAAACCCGCATCGTCACAGAATGTGTAGAATATCAGGGATATGATGAGGAAGAGGCCTATGATATCTCAACCCTTGGCTTGGTGGTGCTTATGACTGCCGAGGGAACGCCTATGATATATCAGGGGCAGGAATTTGGACAAAACTCTAATGATTCTCATTTAGACCCTGCACCATTGCAATGGGAAAATTTAGAAACTGAATCGGGCCAAACTCTATTTGAAAATTATGCAGCATTAATTGACTTGAGAAAAACCAGACCTGCCTTGAAGGAAAACAATTTGGTGGTTAAATCTCAACTCTCTTCTCAGAAATCAATTATATACTGGCGGGTTTCAGGGGAAGATGCCTTTGTCATAGCGGCTAACTTCGATGATAACGATCAATATCTGAATATTGAATTTCCCCATTCAGGAGAATGGTTCAATGTGTTGGAAGGCAATAGTATCACCATTGATTCTAACTGGTGTGGTAATTGTATGGTACCGGCAAAAACAGCTTTCCTGTTTACTTCAGATTTAGGCGAAGAAGCCTGTCTGGAAGGTGATGTTACTGAAGATGGCAATATCAATGTTCTGGATATTGTTACCGTGGTAAATCATATTCTTTATGGTGCTGAATTATTAGGCTGCGGACTGGAATCTGCTGATGTGAATGGAGATGGTGCCATCAACGTTTTAGATGTTGTCACATTAGCAAACATGATTTTGAATTAAACCTTCATGGCAGCAATTCACCTTAAGGATATTTCCAAAACCTTTGGCTCAACAAAAATATTAAATAAGATCAGCCTCAGTGCCAAAGATGGCGAATTTCTGGTATTGGTGGGGGCGTCAGGCTGTGGAAAGTCCACTTTGCTGCGTCTCATCGCAGGGTTAGAAACGCCAGATGAGGGAACTATGTCAATAGGGGGTTTGGATGTAGCAGGCATACCTCCTGCCAAACGCAATGTTGCCATGGTTTTCCAGAATTATGCTCTCTATCCTCATTTGTCCGTTTTTGAAAACATGGCATTCGGGCTTCGCCAGCAGAAAAAGGAGGAAGCCTTCATTTCAGAAAAAATTAATGCAACAGGGGAGATACTGCAGATATCCCATTTATTTGCACGCAAACCGAAAGAACTTTCCGGTGGGCAAAGACAAAGAGTAGCACTGGGGAGAGCTATGGTACGAGACCCAAAAGTATTCCTGTTTGATGAGCCTTTGTCAAATCTGGATGCAAAGCTCCGGCAGGAAATGCGAATTGAAATAAAGAAACTACACTCCCTGTTAAAAACCACTATGATTTATGTGACTCATGATCAAACAGAAGCCATGACAATGGGAGACAGAATAGCCATTATGCGCCGGGGAGAAATTGAACAGGTTGACCTTCCCGAAAACATTTATTCATTCCCGAAGAATAGGTTTGTTGCCTCCTTTATCGGCATGCCTCAAATGAATTTTATCAAAGGAAGTGTGAGTAAAGAGGGAGAGCTGCTGGAATTTAAAAATGATGATTTGAGTTTAACCCTGAATGGAAAGCTTTTTAGTGGAAGTTTCCCTGAAAATAGAGAAAAAGTAGTAATAGGAATTCGCCCGGAGGATATTCATGATAATCTCTTCGCACAAATAAAGGACAATTCCAATACAGTAACAGCAGCAGTAGAGATGGTGGAAAATATGGGATCCCATAAAATAGTGCATTTTAAAATCGGAAACTCAGGGTTTAGTGCTGAACTGAGAAATTTTAATGAAAACGAAAAAAAAATAGAATTGATTTTTGATATGAATAAAACCCATTTATTCCATGCTGAACATGGGGGAAATCTATATGAAGCTTAAACTTTACCATTTACTCATTGTCGTTCTATTAGGAGGGAACGCTTCTGCAGTTCAGGTTACTTTCCAGGTAGATATGCAAAATGAAGATACCTCCAATGGGGTCTATTTGGTAGGATATTGGGATTGGAACTTTTATCAAATGGCTCAAGTGGAGAGTTCTACTGTTTTTAGTTATACGCATGAATTCTCAGATCCTGCTTCTGAGTATGATTATTGGTTTGCAGCCGGCAGTGGTTGGGGAGATATTGAAATTATCACCCGCAGCATCACCATCCCGTCAGAAGACAGTACCCTTGATGCCGTCTGTTATAATTCTTTTGAAGCCTGCCCCGACGATGTTGTTTTTCAGGTGACTCTATCCTTTTTAGACGATAATCAATCTTGGGATAATATCTGGTTTAAGACTTCAGTTGATGATTTTACTACTGCCAATCAGGGAAATAATGATGGTACCGGTAATTGGACTTTTACTACCGAATACTCACCGGGAACCTATTCCTGGGGAGCATACCAGGCTGCCGATGATGGTGGAACTCAGGATGTCTGGCTTACCCCTAACAATCCCAATCCCGCTTTTAGTCTGTCAAATGATGGGACATTGAGCGGGGAAAATAGCTACGAATTGGAGACCTTTCCCGTCACCTTTACCATCAATGATGGGACGGAAACTTTTACAGACATTTACCTTCGGTTGGGTTCTTCAGACTTTGCTTACCCTAACTGGGGGGTAGAGATTTCCTGCTCTGATGAAGACGAAGATCATTCCTGGAGCTGTAGCACCGCCTTGGAGCCATCTGAACTCATTTTCTGGAAAGCCTTTGAAGGAGGGGGTACAGATTTGAATGGTTTGATTGGTGCAGGAAATTTCACTTTTTCACTGGGAAATGATGGCAGTTATAATGCTGCTGAGACTACCTTGGATATTCCTGATTTAGGCGAATGGGTCACCAATGCAGTTATTTTCTCGGTGGACATGACAGAATGGCTGGATGAACCCGGTGCAACAGGTATGCCCATTTTCAGTGTGGCAAGAAATGATGAGGTGCAGGTTCGAGGGGATTGGAACGGCTGGAGTGACGGCACTCCGGAAAACTCAGTATTAATCCGCCAGCCTGGGAGCAATATTTTCAGTCTTCCTGTAGAACTCAGCGGCTTTTCTGAAGCGCAATATAGCTACAAATTTTATATTAAACATTCAGCAGAATCATTAATTGCCCTGCAAGAACAATACGGAGAAATGGCCGAATTGGACTGGGGTTGGGAAGACTCCCCCAGGTATGGTGGTGGTAATCGTTTATTCACTCTCAGCGCTACCACGGGTACCACCTACCTGGAAGAAGGCTATTATGATTTACCTGCGGGAGCAGCCATTCCTGAAGGTCAAACCCTGAATGTAACCTACTCGGTAAATATGAATGGGGAAGATGGATATACAGCAGGGGATAATGTAAATATTGTGCTGAGAGATAAATGGAACAATTATCTCCAGGGATTTTCTGTAGTAGAAATATTGGATAATAATCCTGTTGCCAAATTTCCTGCAGCTTGCAGTGGCGGAATCTGCACAGTAGTAGTCACTCAGACAGGACCTTTCCCTTGGCATACCCTTTATACCTGGGAATACCAAAATTCGGAGGGAGACTGGGTGGAAGAAGGTGGTCAGTATGGTGATTTCGGTAAATATCGTGCCCGATACATCTCCCCAGAAAATGACGGAAGCTGGACTGATTATGCCTTCCCCACTGATTTTTATCAGCAATTACCGCCCTATACCCCGGAAGAGCCTCCTACTACCTGCGTTGATATTGGCGACCTTAACGGTGACGGCGGCTGGAATGTGCTTGACATTGTGACCCTTGCCAACTGTATTTTAGCAAATAACTGTGCTGGCCTTGAATATGGTTGTGCTGGTGATCTCAATGGTGACGGTTTCTACAATGTACTGGATATCGTTACTCTGGCAAATTGCATCTTAGCTCAAAACTGCGGTGGCAGAGTGGATGATGCAGCCTCTGCAGAGCTTATTAAGAAAGATCATAACCTTTCTATTGAAGCAGACGGCTTTATAGGTGGGGTTCAGATGACCCTCACCCATAGTGAGTCGTTTAAAATAGAGTTAACTGACAGAGCACTCTATGCTAACTCTATTACGGAAGGCAATGAAACCCGCCTTATCATTGTAACCCCTGAAACAGATCATCTGTTCAGTTACAGCGGTGACTTTGAAATAGAGGAAGTAATCGTTGCTAACTCACAAGATGAAGTAGCCGTCTCTCTGCCGGTTGTTATGGAATACAGCTTATCACAGGCCTATCCTAATCCATTTAATCCGGTAACCAGCA
>CAZKEL010000021.1:34238-36652 GCA_964551815.1 uncultured bacterium | reverse complement strand
ATAGCGGAGAAAACTCCTTATTTCCCCTCATTAAAATTAAGAAAATTTTTCACTCGTTACTTATTCTTTAAAAGAGATTTGGAAATATGTCGCCTAACGTTTAAGGATATGAGAAGTTGCGACCGTAAGGAGCAATTTGGGTTGAGAGTCTGCAAGGCTCGAACCTCATATCCTTTGTTATACGCCCCGAGCGGAGTTTACGGAGCAAGAGTGCAACGTGGTCGAGCGATAGCGAGAAGTTCAAAAAATATTTTTCGTTCTTATTTATCAGATAGGCTTTCGTTTATTTCTTTTAAATTTGATTTTTTTCGTTTTGAAAAATGGAAGAGGGGTTAGGGGTGAATTTCATTTTTCAAAACTCCTTATTCTTCTTCTTTTTCTTGAATTTCTTTTGTATCAATTACTTCAAAATTTATTCCTTCAAGAATACTTTTTAGCTCATTAATTATTATATCTACTCTTTTTTCTATAAATTGGTCTAATGCGTCAGATGGCATTTTTTCCATTCTCGCCCATTCGATTATTTCTTTTGGTAGTAAGTGTGATTCAATAACTTTTTCAAAATTAGGATTTTTATCATAATCAGTAATGTAATCTAATGGATTTTTATCACTTATTTCTAGATTAGTAATTTGTGTAAGATAAGCAATATTCATTAAACTATTGTTGTCCAATTTATTATTCTCTCTATTGTTCTCGATATAATTTGTTGGAAAAATATGATGTAAATTCGGCTTGTCTGTTGAAAAGAAAAAATTATCAGCGATAACATCTCTATCAGTATATTTCCAATCTTTTGGTTTTTTGCTTGAAAATAAAGATAAAATGGCTCTTGAACGAGTTCCTTTTGAGCTATAAGTAACTTTTCTAATTTCTTCTTTGTCTATTAAAAACCTATCAAATTTGTAATCTTCTTTTGTTTTTTCTTTATTTAGAAATTCAACATGAGCATTTATATCTGTAGTATTACTTAATAAATCATTCCTATGCATGCTATTAAACCAAAAATATTTTTTCAGAAATTTATAATTTGGGTTTTCATTGTTGTAGAAATAATTTGCAATCGTTAAATAAAAATATCTGTAGGGTATTAATTGAGGGCCTTTTATATTTAAGGTATTTTCAAAGAAATCAAAGGTTTTTAGAATCGCTTTTTTTGCTGGCTCCCAGATATTTTCAATTTGTTCAGTTTTAATATCATTCAAATATCTAGGTGTAATATTATGAATTCCTGAGTTTTCAATATTTTCACGAATAATAACTGCTATTATTTGTAGATAGTCAAAATCGCTTATCTGTAAAAACTTACTGTTATTTATTTTCTTGAATTCATCAATTAAGTCCCTTAAATAAAATCCGTCTTCCGTTTTTGTTTTGGGTCTAAATGTTTTAGCAACAACAATATCAAAAATATCTAATGGTTTTCCTGCTTGGTTAATTCTTTCAAAAATTTGACAAACTTCTGAAACTTGAATTCCTTTTAATTCAATAAATGATAAACGATAGTTATCAAGAACTTGCTTAATTCTTCTTAACTCTTTCCAGTAAGGGTGATTGTATTTTTGATTAACATCTGGGTGATTAACTACTTTTTCTTGAATTTCATCAAATTTTTCTTTTATATCTCTTAGTTTAAAAATAAGTCCTTGTTCAAATTTGTTTTTTCTTCCAGTATTTCTTTTGAAAACACCATTTTTGTCATCAATCTCGCTCCAATATAGAAATCTTTTTTTGTAATTTTCGTCATCTGTATCATTCTCACTTTCGATAGAAATATCAAAATACAAAGTAGGATCAAAATCTCCCTTACCTTTTATTTTTCCACCATACAAAGCCGTCAATAAAGAAGTTGTTCTTTGTTGTCCGTCCAGTAAATATTGAAATTCTGTTTTTGTGAGAACATCATCTGCAATTTTATGCCCGCCAATTTTTCTGTGATTTTGTAATTTTAAGCTTGTTTTCCAAACAAGAATACTTCCTAACGGATAGAACTTATAAATACTGTCCCATAATTTTTTCACATTTTCTTCTTCCCAAACAACATCTCTTTGAAAAGTTGGTATCTGGTATTCTTGACTTTTTAAATCATCCAAATAAGTCGTGATACCTTTGTCGGTTGGTTTAATTCTATCTGTAAAATTCATTTTATTTTCCATAATATTTCCTGTGTTATAAATTAAAAGTTGTAATCATTATATAAGTTTTGTCTTTGTTTTCCAATTAAAATGAGTTTTCGGAACGGAGTGAAGAAAACACCAATTATCCCCCTCTTTTGTTTTAGAATAAATCAAATTTATTCCCCTTTTAGAAAGCCTATCTTCAATATTCATTTTAGAAAAATATTTTTTGAATTGCGTATAACATCCCGATAAACTCTATTATTGTGTTTAATGGGTTAATTCTCCTATATTTTA
>CAZKEL010000021.1:0-34138 GCA_964551815.1 uncultured bacterium | reverse complement strand
AACATCCCGATAAACTCTATTATTGTGTTTAATGGGTTAATTCTCCTATATTTTATAGTGTTTTAACGGAATATATAATGAATAAACAAAAACTTTTAGCCCAATATCTGCAAAAATTAAGTATTCAAAATTATAGCCATCAAACTATAAACTCTTATATTTCAGCCATAAAAATGTTTATCGCTTACTTTCAAGTTAATAAATTTAATGCCTTAGATGAAAATATAATTATTAATTATCTTGATTATTGTAAAACGAGAAAACATTATTCTTTATCTTCAATGAAATTGGCATACTCATCCATAAAATTTCTGTTTACCAATGTATTAGAGAGAGAGTTTCCCTCATCATTAAAATTCTCATTTAGAAAAGAAGAAAAATTACCTGCTGTGTTATCTGAAAAAGACATTATAAATATATTTAACCATACATTAAATATTAAACATAAATCGATATTGATGACAATCTATTCTGGAGGATTACGAATTAGTGAATTGCTTAATTTAAAATTAAATGATATTGATTTTGAACGCAGGGTAATCACCATAATAGGAGCGAAAGGTAAGAAAGATAGAATTGTAATGTTATCAGAAAAATTAATACCCATTCTAAAACAATACTTGCTTAAATATCAACCGACAAAATTTTTATTTGAAAATCCAAATGGAGGGAAATATAGCGCTACTTCAATTCGCTCTTTTTATAAACGCTCATTGATAAAAGCAGGGATTCAGAAAAAAGTTACCATTCATACATTAAGACATAGTTTTGCCACCCACTTACTTGAACATGGTACAGATATTCGCTACATACAAGAATTGTTAGGGCATAAAAAACTTGAAACAACTCAGATATACACCCATATTACAAAACCTGCATTTAAAAATTTAAAAAGCCCCCTTGATCGAATTTAATATAATTATACATCCACTAAGATGAACACCTATATCACAGCTCTCACCATTGCCATTCCAATTTTTGTTTTACTTATTGGAATAGAAGCCTGGATTGCCTATCGAAAAGGAGTCACGGTAAACCGGGCTGCGGATATGATTTCCAGCTTAAGTTCAGGGCTAACCAATACTACTCGTGATGGTATCCAATTTGGATTTATACTCATATCTTACGCTTGGCTGTCAGAGCATCTCACCATTATAAAGGTGGAACCTCTTTGGCTGGCGGTCATTGTGGCCTTTATATCACAGGATTTCGCCGGCTACTGGATTCATCGCATGAGCCACCGTATCAATTTTATGTGGAACCGCCATATCATCCATCACAGCAGTGAAGAGTTTAATCTCTCCTGTGCTTTACGTCAGTCCATTTCGGACAATATTCATTTTACTGCTATTTTATTTCTGCCGGCAGCTTTTTTGGGGATCCCGCCAGAACTTTTTGCCATTATCGGTCCCATTCATTTATTTCTGCAGTTCTGGTACCATACCCGTCTCATTGACAAAATGGGCATTTTGGAAAAATTTCTGGTAACCCCCTCACACCATCGAGTACACCATGCCATTAACCCTGAATATTTAGATAAGAACTACAGCCAAATTTTCATAATTTGGGATAAAATTTTTGGTACCTTTGAACCCGAATCAAAATTAAATCCACCGGTTTTTGGTATCCTTAGACCAGCAAAAACCTGGAATCCCGTTTTTATCAATTTCAAACATATCTGGCAGCTTACCAAGGATGCCTATTATGCTTCCAGTATTTGGGATAAGCTTCGCATCTGGTTCATGCCTACAGGCTGGAGACCTTCAGATGTAGCAAAAAAGTTTCCACTCCTCACCCTTGAAAATCCCGCTGACCTTAAAAAATATACTACTCATAATTCTTTGCCTTTATTGGGATGGACTTTCATTCAACTCCTCTTAACCTCTGCTCTCATGTTTCTGATTTTTTTCAATATTGATCATTTGGAACAGGCGATAGTCCTTTTCTTAGGTGGACTGCTCATGATGCATGTAATGGCCTATACTCTGCTGCTGGATGGAAATTCAAAAACTCTCTGGCTGGAAGGGGGAAAATGCATACTGGGAATCGGATTTTTATTATCCTTAAATACTGAAGCAGAACTCCTTTCTCCTCTCGCTGGAAATTTGGTTTTCTTTTATTTATTGCTTTCTTTGGGACTAACTATGTATTTCCATAAATCTGAATCTTCTCCCGTTACCACCTCTTAATTAAATGAAGGAGATTGCAAATTGAAGTATAATGTAGAGATTACTCTAAACCTTCCCCGCCAGCGGGTAATCGAACTGTTTGACAGCACAGAAAACCTCTACAAATGGCAGCCGGGACTCATGAGTTTTGACCATTTGAGTGGAGATCCCGGCGAAGTGGGTGCTAAATCAAAGCTGAAGTATAAGATGGGAAACCGGGAAATTGAAATGATTGAAACAATTACGGTGAAAAACCTTCCTGATGAATTTTCAGGTACCTACGAGGCAAAAGGTGTGTGGAACGAGGTAAAGAATTATTTTCATGAAATGGATGAAAATACCACTAAGTGGGTGAGCAAAAATGAATTCCGCTGTAGTGGTTTTATGAAAGTGTTTGCCTTCTTTATGCCCGGCTCTTTTAAAAAGGAAACTTTGAAATATCTTCAGCAGTTTAAGGAATTTGCCGAGAAGGAACATTGATAAAATATAGCTTTATTATACTATATGCGGGATTGGCTATTTTACACGTTTTTGGTACGGAATCGGTTATATCATTGAGGTAATTATACATTGGGTAAACGCAAGGAAAGTGTAATTTAAACCTATAACTAAGGAGAATGATTATGAAGTATATAATTGTATTTTTTCTATTATTGACGAGTACATTTGCAACTGATGAAAAAAACAAACCATCAATTGAAATTACTTCCACAAGCAAAGTGGAAATGTACACTGCCTTTTTCTGAAAGCCTTGCAGTGAAGCCAAAGCGCTTCTTCAATCCCGGGGGATTGAATTCGAAACTTTTAATATTTCCCTCTCCAGAACCAATGCAGCCACCATGAAGAAAAGAAGCGGTGGCCGGATGGATGTACCTCAAATTTTTGTAGAGGATCAATACTTTGGAGATTTGGCAGCCTTGAAAGCGTATTTTGATACAGGTGATTCTACGGAGTAGCTATTTCTCTTTCCGTTATTTATAGTCCTGAATTTCTCAATCATAATACAGGATCTGGTCATCCGGAACGCCCGGACCGATTAAAAGCCTGCGTTTCTGCTCTTGAGTCGAGTGACTATGCTGATCAGATAAATTGGACTGATCCCCGCTCCGCCACGGAATCTGAATTAACATGGGTTCATACTCCAGAACATATTGCTCAGGTTAAGTCTGTTTGCGAAAATGGAGGCGGCAATCTTGACCCTGATACACCTGTCTGCCCGGATAGTTATTCTGTTGCTCTAAAGTCAGCCGGTGCCTGGCTGGATGGAGTGGATGCTGTATTAAACCACCATTCAGCTGTAGTACTTGCCAGACCTCCAGGTCACCATGCAGAAGCTGACCGTGCTATGGGATTCTGCCTGTTCTCCAATGCTGCCCTGGCTGCCACTTATGCCCTGAAACAGGTGAATGTGCGTAAGGTTGCCATCTTCGATTGGGATGTTCACCATGGAAACGGCACCCAGCATATTGTAGAGTCCAACCCGGATATTGTCTATGCCTCCATTCACCAATTTCCTTTTTATCCTGGTACCGGCTCACAGATGGAAAAAGGCGGGCATAACAATGTATTAAATATTCCCATCCCCTCTGGTTATGGCAGTGCAGAATACCTCCCCAGATTCGAGAAGGAAGTACTTCCTTTTTTGCAAAAATTCAATCCTGATATGCTTGTTATCAGTGCCGGTTTCGATGCACATCACAATGACCCTTTGGCAGGGATAAACCTCAATGCAGAGGACTTTGCCCTTATGACAAAACAATTACTGAAAATCCAGCCTCATCTGTTGTTAGGGTTGGAGGGGGGCTATGATCTGACAGCATTAAAGGACTGCTGCATGGCGGTGGGCGAGGTGTTGATTATGGATCAGGCTTAAAATATTCTGCCATACCTTTGGGATAATAGTTCCAGATACTTCTCTTTCATCTCTTTAGATAAGAATGAATTTTCTATTAATCTTTCCATATCAGGTTTTTTCGCTTTAATAGTATTTAGGACAGATTGAATTGTTTTTTCTGTTAACTGTAACCTGTCCTTTCCAAAATAGTCTATTAAATCTGTAGCTTTAATATTACTTTTTTTCCCTAATAGCGGTAAGGCCAATTCTTCTCTTGCTTTCCCAATTGCAATGGTGGTGTTCAACAAATCATAGGCGGGGCTCAGTTCAATTTTATTTCCGCGTCTTATTAAACTAAAATTCTTCAGGTGCATATCTTCATTTCCCGTAAGAAAACAAAAAAGTACTCGTTGAAACAATTTCTTTTTTTCAATTAAGGGGAAGGTACAGTGTTTTTCTATTACCGGAATTAATTTCTCCATTGACCAGTTGTATTTGGTATCTCTTGTATTGTTGGTCAACTGTGCAAAATCTTCTACATGGTTTTTCCTGTTTTTTCCGTATCTGTCAAATCGCTTTATAAAATAGCTTAGTGTACCATCTTTCGAATATACTAATCCGGTTAAGGGAATTTCAATACCAATGATTTTAGCCATTTTCATAGTAACATCTTCATTCTCGGGAGTTTCTTTAAAAATATCGCTCTGAGGTTTAATGATAAAAGTTCCCTTAATATCAACTATTTCTAATGCCTTATTTTTGATGGATAATTTTGCACTTAGTTTAGATTGAACCCCCTGAATTGACATTTTAGCTGACCGTTTGGCGGCTTCCTGCCTTTGTTCTTGAGCTGTAAAAGGTAAATCAATTAAATCCGTTAATATGGGAGATAGTTTCCCAAGTCCTGTCTTGCTGTATTTATCGGCGCATAATTGATAGGTAATGGGACATTTATTCATCTGGAATATCAATTTCATCAACGGTAACTGCACCTACTAAATCCTGCCCTGTCACTACAAGTTGTTTAAAATAATCTGATTTATCTAATTTTTTGTTTTTCAGCAATCCTTCCAATTGGTTCCCCTCAGGCAGTAAGCCATCAAAGAAGGAAGGGAAGGAATCAAATTCATAAGGAGTTTTTCTCACTGGCATTGTGAGGGAAATGGATGGACCATCATAGTCTTTATCATATTGAAAAATATAGTGGTTTGCTGTAACTTCGGTAAGAATACCCGCTTGGATATTATCCGCTTTTATCAGTGCTTTTCTCATACTCTTCCATTAAAGGGCTGTGAAAATTAATGGTAATATTTAAGGCATTTAAAACAGCGATTAGAGTGGACCATTTTATTGTTTTCTTCCCATTTTCCATATCGTAAATAACAGTTTTACCCACTCCTGCCAATTCTGCCAACTCTGTTCTGCTTAATTTAGCTTGCTTTCTGTGATAGTAAACTATTTTGTGTAATTCTATAATTGCTGTCATAGCGGTAATTATAGCTTATTATAATAATTCAATCCAAGCCATTATGAATAAAGATGAATATTATTACCGTTACAGCGGTAATAAGTATCTGTTATATAAAAAGAACGCCAGAATATCATGTGAAGGAAATTAATTACTGCTTTAGCGGTAATATTGGACTGGGTTATGATTTTTAAATTAAGGAGAAAAATTCAAGGGCGAAGTGAAATACTAAATTCAGGTTATTCTCTTAATATCTTAGCCATCTTTTTTCCTTTTGCAAGTTCATCCACCAATTTATCTAAATATCTCACCTGTTTTGTAAGGGGAGTTTCAATGTTTTCAATTCGATAGCCACAAATAACTCCTTTAATGAGATGAGCATTTTTATTTAAACTGCATTGTTGAAAAAACGATTCAAACGTAACCTCTTCATCAATCAATTCTGTAAGTTTCTTTTCGTCATAGCCTGTCAACCATTCAATGACTTGATGTAATTCTGCTTTGCTTCTGCCCTTTTTCTCTACCTTCACCACATAATGGGGATAGACAGAAGCAAAAGTCATCATTGCTATGCGTGCATCATGTTCAGGGGTGGTTGTCATTGTATAGTTGTATTAAAATGCATGAATAATCCCGTACACTTTACGCCATACTTCGGATTAAAGACTGAATAGTTTCAGTTAACACCTCATTTTCCCTCATCTCCACCTCCAATTTCACTACATACACTTTATACTTTTCAAAAAAGTCATCCGGTAGTTTCACCAAATCTTTTTCTGTTGTGATAATGGCATTGCAGCTAGAAGTTTGAATCTGCGTTGTCAATTCGGTGATAACTGCAGGATTATATTTTTGGTGATCTTTGAAAATACGCTTTCCGCCGAGTTTTAATTTTAACCCATTAAGTGTCCTAAAAAATGAGTCCGGCTCACCAATCCCACAGAAGGCAAATACCGTTTTTTCAGGGGGTAAGGACTTTTTATACCCAGCCTCAGTATAGTGCATCAAAGTGACTTTTTCTCTGCTAAAAAGGGGAGGACTTTTGAAAAAGGGTTGTATTTTCGGCAGGGTAATTGGGGGAGTAAAATTATCCGTTTTGGTGATAACAGCCACATCAGCTCTATTCATATTTTTAAGAGGCTCCCTTAATTTTCCCCATGGGAGCAGGTGATAGTCTGCTGCCCTGTCATTAGCTGAAACAGTAATTATATCCACATCCCGTTTGACACTGCGGTGTTGAAAACCATCATCCATAATGATAACATCAACCTGGCATTGTGTTATAATGTGGTTGATGGCGGTACATCTTTTTTCACATACCACCACCGGTACGGACTTCAACAGGGAAGCCATTAAAAATGGTTCATCTCCTGCTGTTTCTACATCTGTTTTTACCACCTTGCCATCATGGACAACTACCAATCCTTTTGAGGCTCTGCCATAACCTCTGCTCACAATCCCCGGTATTTTCCCCATTTTCAAAACAGATTTTGCCAGATGCATTACTAAAGGTGTCTTCCCGCTGCCTCCGGTAGTAATATTTCCCACCGAAATTATGGGGATCGAAAATGACTGTGATCTGAATATCCCTCTATCATAACAAAAGTTTCGGAACCAGATAATAAGACCATAAATCCAGGACAGGGGCAGGATTAGTGGTGTTAGGACTAATGGGAGGACAGCCATTAGGGAATTTTCCCTGTCAACCGGTCTGCTTTATCCTGGTATTCATTCATAAAGTTTGAAAGCAATCGAATTTCCTCATCATTATTTGCAGGGGGTGCTTTTATTTCCAGAGGAGGAGATACCACAATTTCAATCCTCCCAAAGGGTTTGGGAAGCATGAATTTATCCCAAGATTTCATTTGCCAGTATTTGGTTGCCGAGCCGGTAATGGAAATCATATTCACATCGTATTTAATGGCAACTCCTGTACTCCCTGGTTTTGAGATACGCGGTGGTCCTTTGGGTCCATCATTGGTAATGGCAATAATGCCGCCCTGCTGAAAAGTCTTCGCCATTTTTTGAACGACTTCTTTCCCTCCTTTTCTGGTACTGCCTCTGATGAGACCATATCCCCATCTTTTCAAAATTCGAGCCATGATTTCAGCATCAGTATGCCGGCTGGCGATGGCATGCAGGTTAGTGATTTCAAAACGTAGAAACCAGCTGGGAAAAAGCAGCCGCCCATGCCAGACACAGACCATAACCGGTTTACCTGCCCTGGCAAATTTTTGTATATGTTCTCTGCCATGAATGTTGACTTTATTCAGCAAAAAGAGGAGTTGTATAATCCACTGACCGATTAAAGAAATAAGAGTAATCTTCAGATTCTTCAGGAGAAAAACTCCAATATTTTTTCTGCAGCATTAACTGATGCTCCCTTTCCTTTTAAGGCAGTGCTGACTTTTTCAAGTTCAGACTGCATGGCAGTTAATTGGGACTGATTATGAATTATTACTTCTATTTTCTTCGTTAAATTATCAACAGTAAAATCATTCTGCAGCAATTCCGGCATGATCATTTTTCCGGCGATTATATTCACCATTCCCGCAAAGGAAACTTTCACAAAAATCTTTGACAACCACCAGGAAAGTGCAGCCATTTTATAGACAACAATCATAGGCGTACCAAATACTGCTGCTTCCACGGTTGAGGTTCCCGATGCAACAATTGCAAGATCAGCACATTCTAATGCTTTTCGCGGGTGAGTGTGTTCCACCTTAAGCCATTTTGGTAAACTCCACTTGTCCAGACTTATTTGTGTGGCAGCCCCTAAAACAAACTGTAGATGATGATTATTTTGATATAGTTTTTGAACTGACTGAATCATAGTAGGCAGATGCTGATCAACTTCTTGCTTCCTGCTTCCGGGATAAAGGGTTATAATAGGCCGAGAACTATCCAACTGCAACTCCTCACATAAAACTTCTTTATCCGTGGGTAAAAAATCATCAAAAATAGGATGCCCTGTAAAACTGGCATTCACACCTCTTTCTTGATACCAGCTCTCTTCAAAGGGAAAAATCACCAGCATTTGATCAATATATTTCCGGATAATTTTAACTCTGTTTTCTTTCCATGCCCAAAGTTGTGGACTGATATAATAAGTGATGGGAATGTCATATTTCTGCTTAATCTTTTTAGCCAGTCTCAAGTTAAATCCCGGATAGTCAATTAATATGATGTGATGGGGGCGGTGCCTATCAATTTCCCTCAAAATATATTCTGTAAGTTTTCGAAAGAATGGCAGGTGTTTCAGAACTTCAACAAAACCCATGACTGCTAAATTTTTCATTGGTTCAAGTGACAACAAGCCCTGCTGTATCATCTTCTCACCACCGATTCCGATGAACTGAATATCTACTCTTAGCTGCAAAATTGCCTGCATTAATTTAGCGCCGTGGTTGTCCGCTGACTCTTCTCCTGCCAGAATAAAAATGGATTGAGATTCTTCAGCCAGTATTTTAGTTTTTGTCAATAATTTTTTGGATTTCCAATGCCAGGCTTAGGGCTTTAGTTGCGCTCACACCGTCCGTTTCCGGAGATGTAAACTCCTGGATTGAGTTTGCAAAATGAAGCAGCTCTTCCCGCATGGCATCCTGCTGTTGAATATCAGGTTTATGATAATGCACAAATTTGGGATGTTCACCGGGCAATTCTACCACCCTATCCCCCTCAGTCGTTTCAGGAACCTCATTCAATATTTTATATTCCTCAACAACACCGGACTGAAAATCTATGGTAATATAATCCTCTTCCTGAAACAGGCGCATTTTCCGCATGGATTTTTGAGAAATTCTACTGGCGGTGATATTGGCGACACAACCGTTTTGAAACTCCAATCTTGCGTTGGCAATATCTACAGAAGAAGAAACTACCTTCACACCATTGGCTTTTATATCCATGATTTCAGAATTGACCAAGGATAAAATTACATCCAGATCATGTATCATCAAATCCAGAATGACCGGTACATCATTTCCACGGGGATTAAATGGAGCCAGGCGATGCGATTCAATAAAACGAGGGTGAATACCTGATGAGGATACCGCTCTAAAGGCAGGGTTAAAACGTTCGATATGCCCCACCTGTATAATCTTATTTTTTTCTCCTGCTTTTTGGAGTAATTCTCGAGCCTGAATAATGCAGTCGGTAATGGGCTTTTCTATAAATACGTGGCAGTCCATATCTAAGGCAAGGTCAGCTGTTGTAAAATGGTGTGGAGTGGGGGTAACAATGGATACAGCATCTACAGACTTGGTTAAATTTTCAATGGAATCAAAGTTCGGAACTTTATGGGTTTTTTCCATTTCTTTTGCTCTGCTATAGTTTGAATCGTAGAATCCCGCCAGCTTAAATTCGGGGATTTCTGCAAGATGTTTCAGGTGAAAGTTTCCTAAGTGACCGGCGCCTATGACCCCAATATTGATGGTTCTGCTCATATTCACCTTAAAAATTTACAATGAGAGTATTCAAGGCAGAAAGAATCCCTTTTTAATATTTATCATCCTAAGGCTTGTAAAATTTCCGGGATAGTTGGAAATTAAGCCCGTGGGAAAAAGCCAATTCTTTTGCATAATCAAATGAATTTCAACTTGAAAAAGGCAGGTGGTGGAATCATTCTCTTCATGGGATTGCTTCTTTTTTTCACATCCCTGGGAAACAACAACCTAAATCTTTCATTGGTTTCCCTTACTTCCACTCTAATTTTCTGGGTATTATACAGCATACTTCTGGATGTATTTGATATCCGCATTTTTGCCTGGGTCATATCATCTGCAGGGTTTCTCTTGGCAATTTCAATCTTTTTCCTTTATGGTGTAGAGGAAGTTCCCCATCCTGTAGGTGCTATCGTTTTTCATTCTGGCGGCATTGCAGGGGCATTGGGTATCAGCTTGTTTTCTCTCTTCCCATTGCTTATTCTGCATCAACTTAGCCCCGATAAGGAAGTTACTACAGAATCTCTTGCTCAGGCAGCAGAAGACCAAGACGCAGAACCCGATCTGTTCAGCGATGAATGGGAACTGGCAACGGATGATGATTTGCAGTCCGGAGAATTTGAGGCAGGGTGATTATATCGCTCTCTCTGCATCTCTTTCTCCCCTTATAACAGCTTCCACCACTAAATACCTCTTTATATAATAATTGTCAATCACCTTATTAAGGAAAAGGCATATTGACCGTATAAAGGGATTAAATATTACCTTTCCCTTGAAAGATTGCAGGTAGTCCCCGGCCAAGGCACTACTATGTTCCGGATGCTTCAGCAGGAGAAAATGTAAGTTGTTTTTCCCATATAAATGCATTGAACTACAAAACTCCTGAAAGGTTCGTGGGTGATGGTGGTAACAAATTGCTTCTTCGGAATACCTTAGCCCTTGGGGAAAATGCTCAAATATTCGAATAGCAAGGTCTGTATCCTCACCTCCGTATTTTGTAATTCGCTCATCAAATAGTCCGGACTTTTCAAAAACTGACCGCTTCAATACAGTATTATTAAACAGAAAATACTGGAATGGAATTGCAGTATTTTCACCATATTTTCCGGCTCCCCTTTTCTTATGATATAGGTATCTGTTTAATTTGCTGCTGGCTTCCCGAAAAGGTTTACTCTTCCCTAATACCCCCATTACTTCCGGCTTTGCAATTGCATTCAGGTGGACAGACAACCACCTCTCACCTACTACCATATCGCTATCTAAAAATATAAGGATTTCCCCATTGCCGGATTGAATACCCAGATTTCTTGCGGCAGCTAATCCTTTATTTTCTAACTGCTTTAAAATATGAATATTATCATAAACATTAAATTCCCGTAGAATATTTCCGGTACTGTCAGTTGAACCATCATTGATGAGATAGAGAGAGAGATTATTCTTTACTTCTGCCTGTCTCAATATACTCCTCACACATTTCTCAACGCTATGCTCAACATTGTAACAGGGAATGATAATATCTACAGAGGGCAAACTCATTGAATTCCCATTTTTTTATAATAGGAATATAATTTCTCAGCGGTGTTATTAACATCATGGTATTTCACAACCCAATCCCTGCTTTTTTGTTTGTATTCCAAAATGGACTGGGGATCTGCAGCTAAATCCCTTAACTGTTTTTCAAGGGACTCGCCAGTGATATTGACAAATGGGTGGTGGGGAATAAAATTAATATACTTTTCGGTAAGTTCAGTGAGGCAGCATAGACCCATAGATAATGCTTCAACAGAATTCATACCATAACCCCAGCCTCCCCGGTTACCTACCTGATCAATTAAAATATCGCAATTATTTTTGATTTTATACACCTCCTCATGGGATGTATTTTCAATTAAACTGAATTTAATCAGATTCTCAGCGGCAAGTTTTTCACAAACGGGAATGATGAATTCACTGCCCTTATAGTATCTATTTGTTGGGGCATGACACACATGAGGTAGAGATGGTACTTCATAAACAGGGCTCTCTTGTGATGTGTCATAGGGTAAAAACAAATAATGAATGTCAGGATGTTTTTCTAATAAATCTAATTCACTGGTGAGATTGAGCATACTCAATTTATCAATAGCAGGAATCACTCCCCGTGTACGCATATCCTGACCATGATAGGTGCAAATTATGGGCTTTTTTAATGTGGCCAATTTTTGTGCAAATCTGCCATCGCGGTAAAATTCAAGTCCCCATTCCAAATGGTAGATATCATATTCTAATAAGTTAAATTTTTCAATGGCAGGTTCAATTTTTTTACTCCAAAGCCAATCTCTAAATCTGAAATAAAACTTTTCAAGAGGAGATTCAGGCTGCCAGGTAGTAGGATATCCCTCTTTTTCTGTGTAATCACCGGACGAACCTCGGTGAAGCTTATAATAAGAATGGCGCATCTTAATATAGTTGTGATTAGAATTTATAAGAGGAAGCTCAAGACAAATTCCATTGTCATCATGAAAACGCGTGGGGTACAAGGTTACAAATTCACAATGGTTTCCCCTTGCTTCATGTGCTTTTTTCCACAGGCTCAGTGTGCCCACCGTATTTTCCGGAGAGATGTATAGAATCTTCAATTTGGTTTTAGTCTTTATTATTTCAAAAAATGACAGATGGCTGGAAATTATACCAGGAAAATTTACCAGATATTTATACATTGAAACTTTTCATTATTCCTTCTTGGTACCCTACGGATTTACACCCTGAAAGCGGTACATTCTTCAAAGAGCGAGCAAAAATGCTTAAAGAGTTTGGGGTGGATATTGTCATCGGCACCCATATCGTGCACTCTGCAAAAGAAATTTTCAGATACCCAGTTAAAAGCTCTATACAAGAAGTGGGTGAGGAAGGATTACCTACCTATATTTCTCAATCTTTGAATATTTTCCCTAAAATGGAAAGATTGGCTCTCCGCCGCTATACCTTAAACACCCTGAAGCTTTTTCAATATTTAATACAGCAAAAGGGGAGGCCTGATGCTGTTTGGTTTCAGTCAACTATTTGGGCTGCCGCCGCTTTGGGGGAGTTTTTGAAAAACAACAAAATTCCCTTCATAGTTTCAGAACATTTAAAAGAATTTCTCAATAATGACTTCTCAGAATTTCAAAAAGAATTAATTAATTCTACTTATGGGAATGCCTCGAACATCATTGCAACATCTACTGCTTTGTTCAATGCAATCAACAAAAATTATCCTGAATCATCCTTAAAGCTGTCTCTGCTCCCAAATCCTGTGGATGAGGATGTATTTACCTTGGCACCACCTATTAATTCACCACCACAATGTATTTTATGTATTGCCCATTTTAGAGCAGAAAAACGCATTGATATCCTATTGGAGGCCTTTCATCAGCTCGTAAAAGAAGGAAAATCTCTCACTTTGCTTTTGGCAGGAAAGGGACCTTTGAAAAATCACTTATTAAGGAAAATTAACTCTTTAAAGTTAAATGATACAGTGAAATTGGTTGGGTACCTGCCTCAATCTGAGTTGGTTCAGGAACTTCATAAAAGTCATTTTCTTGTCTTACCTTCTCAAACTGAAACCTTTGGGATGACATTAATTGAAGCCGGTGCTTGTGGTGTTCCTGTTGTTGCTACAAAATGCGGTGGTCCTGAAGACATTATTACTTCTGAAACCGGAATTCTAACCGAGGCGGGGTCAGTCTCAGCCCTAAAATCAAGTTTACAGGAGATGATTCAAAACTACCATAAATATAACCGAGATAAGATTCGTGCGTCCACCATCAGACGGTTTGGAAAAGAACAATTTGCACACTCCATGAAACAGATATTGTCGTCTGTTTTGTAAAATTCACTGCTTGTTAAAGAGAATTAAAAGACTTTTTGCCTCCACTACCTTTAAAAAAATCAAAATGACGGGGTAGGCCAGTGAAAGGAGTATCTTTATGGTAACTCCGGGAAGAGAATGAGAGTGACACATCCAAATAAATAATACCGTAGTGCCTAAGACCAATAACTTTTTCCATTCATACTCCACAGGAAAATAACGCTTATTAACTGCATATATTAATACTGCCATAAGAAGGAAGGAAATACAGGTGGCAGTAGCTGCACCCATTATACCATAAGGCGGTATGAGCAGAAAGTTAAGAGCAATATTACTTACTGCACCCACTCCCCTGATCCGGGGAATCCAAGAGGATTTTCCCAATAAATATAGTCCCGGTAATTGCAGGAGATAGGCTGCATGAAACATATAAGCTAAGGCAATGAGAGGGACAATTTTTGTGGCAGACCAGTACTGTGAACCGATGAGTGAAAAACTCCCCAATTCAATGGTTGCTATGGAATCAATCCACAATATAATGAGGATGAAAAGAAAACCAAGGACAACAAATATGAGGGTGGCTACCTTTCCTATGTAGTCCCGATCCTTCGCCTTTTTTTTCAAAAAATAGGGCTGCCAGGCCATATTAAAACCCATGACAACCAACATCATGAGCATGCCTAATTTATAGCCGGCATTATATAAGCCAACCGTTTCAACATTGGTAAGATAGCATAATATATAGCGATCAGAAAGTTCCAGAATCATGGAAAATATTCCGGCGGGGAGAAAAGGCAGGCCGAAGTTCATTAATTTCTTCCATTGAATCCATGAAAGTTGAGTTAGGGAAATTCGGCGGATAATTATGGGTGAGGTCATAGTAAAAATAATTGCAGAAGTAATCAAATTACTTAGGAGAACCCCTTTAATCCCCCATTGAAATTTTAGGACAAAAATTATATTGAGAGTCAGGGTGATGATGACATTTAAAAAATTAACAGTGGTAAACCCAAAGGCTTTCCCTTCAGCACGGAGAATGAGAACATGGACTGACCATAGTGTATCAAAAAATAAAATGACTGCGATTAATCCTGATATATCAGGATTTGCAGATCCAAATAACAGCATGCTCATTTGACCACGAAACAAAAATAATACAATGGAAAAAGAAAGAGTGGTGAGTAATAATGAACTATAGGCAGTGGTTAAAATGCCGGCCCTTGCACTTTTTTCCACCGACACATAATGTTTCATCAGGGAGGCATCCAAACCATAATGCAAAATTACCCCCATAAAACCCAAAAAGGTATAGGCAAGTGAAATCACACCATAGTCTTGCAGGGAAAAAATATTGGTGTATAAGGGCAGCAGTAGAAAAGTGACTCCTCGCACTGCTACATGTCCCACCCCATAAATGAGGGATTGCTTCCCCAGTAATCTCAGGGACATCAGACTAAATTGATTTCCAAGGTATCACGGAAAATTCCACTGGCACCAAAATTTTCCTTAAAGCGGGCTAAACCCATATTGGGAGATTCTTCTACGGTAAAAATACCAAAATCATAAAAGTTTACCTCCTTAGCAATTGCCTCCTTAATAATATGATAAAAGAGTGAATTGATTGGGCGCAGTTCTTGATATTCGTTCAGATGACTGATATAAAATGCCAGCATAACTTGAGTGTTCACACGAAAATTTACCACTCCACCAATCATTTTATTTTTATAGAAAGCCGCCGTTAAGATGATGTCTTCAGGATATATT
Source organism: uncultured bacterium (assembly GCA_964551815.1). GTDB lineage: Bacteria > Fidelibacterota > Marinisomatia > SCGC-AAA003-L08 > D37C17 > D37C17. The sequence continues at coordinate 18,633 of CAZKEL010000021.1, read as the reverse complement.
TTCATGAGAGTATTTAATTCCTGAAGGGTATGGGCGGGTTTAACATTGTGACGAATGGAAAGGTTTTTTTCCAATATTTTATAAAAGGAATGGATGTCATCTGATTGTTGTACTGTTATACCAGCTTTTAAACCTTTTCTCAATGCAGTTCTGTGAGAGGGTTTAAACTTTTGCAGATTTTTCTCAATAGAATTTTCCAGAAAGAGGATGCTGGACAATTCCCTCTTTTTAAAGGTGAATCCATGCTGCCGTAAGGAAAATTCCAGATAATGTGAAGGCTTTCGGTAATAAATAATTGGCGGTAAAGTGAGTTGAATGCTTGCAATATTTTGTCTATCGGCATAATTCAACAATTCCTTGGTAATGGACAAGGAATCAGCAAACGAAAGATTTTCCCTGAAAACAACTGACCCTACCGATGCACCGGGATGTGAGATAAGAGTCTCCTCTTTATTATCCCTAACTTTGACAGCAGGAAGTAATGCAATAGTCTTCCCTTTTTTATTAAAAATAAGGCTGTTATCTACAAAGCGGTCTGCAGGGTGGTATCCCAGAAATTTTCGGGTATGAAAAATGGTACCATTATTTGAGGAGGAGACAAACTCATCCCAATCCCGGTTATCTTTAGCTGTAAATTTCCGTATTGTTATAGTCATAGAAAAAACAGAATTGAGGTTTATTTCCTATTTCTGTTTATTGAAGCCAGGTTAAATTAAATTAATTCACAGTTTAAGGATTATTAAAATATATGAGTGAGATTCGTTCAATTCATGCCCGACAAATATTAGATTCCCGCGGGAATCCCACCCTTGAGGTTGATCTAACTTTAACAGATGGAAGTTTCGGCAGGGCTGCAGTTCCCAGCGGAGCTTCAACAGGAGAATATGAAGCAGTGGAACTGCGGGATAACAACGCAGCCTATCTGGGTAAATCTGTTAAAACTGCTGTAGCAAATGTAAATCACAGCATTGCCCCAAAATTAGTAGGAATGGATGTTCTTGATATTCATAATATTGATGCAGCCATGCTGAAATTAGATGGCACTGAGAATAAATCCCGATTAGGTGCCAATGCAATTTTAGGTGTTTCCCTGGCAGCTGTACACGCCGGTGCTCAATTTCAAAAGGTGCCGCTTTTTGAATATCTGCATCAGGACTCTCAGTTCATTCTACCCACTCCTATGATGAATATCTTAAACGGTGGCAGCCATGCTGACAACAATGTGGACATTCAGGAATTCATGATTTTTCCCTCTGGAGCTGACTCCTTTTCACAAGCACTGCAAATAGGTGCAGAAATTTTCCATCAGTTGAAATCCGTGCTGAAAAGTAAGGGTCTTAATACCAATGTGGGAGATGAGGGAGGCTTTGCTCCTGATTTAAATTCTAATGTGGAAGCAATTGAACTCCTCATGCAGGCAGTTGAAAAAGCAGGATACAAAACCGGTGAAGAAGTGGCCATTGCCCTGGATGTTGCCTCCAGTGAACTCTTTAATAAAACTACAAAACAGTACGATCTTGCTTCAGAGGGAAAATCTCTCTCCTCTATAGAAATGATTGACTACTATGAAAATTTATGCGGAAATTATCCCATTGTATCCATTGAAGATGGCTTAGATGAAAACGATTGGGAAGGCTGGCAGCAACTCCATGCAAGAATAGGCTCAAAAGTACAGTTAGTGGGAGATGATTTAACAGTGACCAATCCCAAAAGACTTCAAAGAGCGATAAATGAAAAATCTATGAATGCCATTCTGATTAAACTAAATCAAATAGGTACTGTTTCTGAAACCCTTGAAACGATAAATCTTGCAAAATCAGCAGGGATGGCCTCTGTTATTTCTCATCGCTCCGGAGAAACGGAAGACACAACCATTGCAGATTTTTCAGTGGCTACGGGAGTAGGGCAGATTAAGACCGGATCCATTTGCAGAACTGACAGAATTGCAAAATATAATCAACTTTTGCGGATTGAAGAGCAATTAAACGGGAACAGTAAATATGCAGGAAACAGCTATTTGGGATGCTGAAAAAAGGAAATAGAAAGAAAACTAATCTGAAAAACAGAAACCTGGTTTTTCCTTTAATTCTTGTTTTAGGCATGGTGTATCTGTTTACCAGTGAAATGGGAATTCTTCGCTGGTATCATCTGAAAAATGAACGAGAGCAGATTCAAGCAGAAATTAACCGCCTCATTGCTGAAGAAAAATCTCTTTCGGAGGAATTAGATAGATTAACTAACGATGAAGAATATATAAAAAAAATTGCTCAGGAACGCTATCAAATGGTGAAGCCGGGGGAAAAAGTTTTCCGCGTAATAGACAGGAGGAATACAGACAGGAAATAAAATAATGACAACCTAAATCAATCCCAATTATGTCCCAAAATACATTTTTTCTTATCCTCTTTTTATTTTTTCCTCAACTTTGCTTTTCTGCATTTGAAAATGCATTTAAATACCAGTACCTATATTTTAAACCTGCTCACTCCGTCAATTTTTCTCATATTATTCCCTATGGAATGCCGTCTTTCTCTCAATCCCAATTTCAATTTTTTTCGATTAGCGGTTCTAAACCCTACCAATCTTTTTTAAGTACAGGAGGAGATAAATTATACCGTGAAACTATATTAGAAATAATAATTGAATATCCAGTGGGAAAGGGGTACAGTTTAGGTCCTGCTCTTCAGGGTTGCTCTGTGCTTATAAAAAACTACCCCGATTTATTTGCTTTCTCCACCGGGTTCAATCTTTCACGGGTAGATTCCAATTATCATTATTCCATAGCAATGAAAAACCTGTGGCAGGCAGGTGATTTGAAAACAGACCTGCCTCAAATTTTCAGGTTCGATTTAGTTTACCATTTAAAGAATCATCAATTTCATGCCAGCCTCAGTAAGGATATGCTCTACCCTCCTGAGTTAAATTTCATTTGGGATTTTACTCTTGCTTCAAACTTAAAAATAAAAATGGGTATTCTTTCTGGTACTTCTGAAATCATTGGAGGAATTACCTTTCAGGTGAAGAAGTATACCCCGGGAATAATTTTTCTGCTCCATCCCCAATTAGGATTCAGTTACGGTGCATCCCTTGCATTTCATTAAGGTATTTTGGTTATCCGCCTCCCTTATATGGCCGGATGACTTCGTATCCACTTCAGAAGATTATATTGATCTGAAGTATGAGCCTGAAGAAATCATAAATTCTTCATTTTTATACAGAGTCAGAACCATCGAAAAGGATGGCAAGGATAATTGGCATCAAAAACTGGTTTATACTTATAAAGACTTTCAATTAGGGTTCAGGTTAGATAAATCCATTGATGATCATCACCTCACTAACCAAAAAATTTTTCTCTCCGGAAATTTACATGGATATAATATCAATATTGGTTCTCTGAGATTTCATACGGGAAATGGTCTGGTTTTAGGCAATGAGTATGCTGCTATTAAATCGCCCTTTAATCCTGCTTCAATGGGAAAATTATTCTGGAGGACTGGTACTTATTTAGGTGCTGCCTCCTACTATAACCCTGTCGGCATATTAGCCGGGAAGGATGATTCATTTAAAATGGGTGTCATTGATAATACTTTCATTTCAACAGGAAAATGGGATTACCATCAATACCTGTTAATCCCTACTGCTGTTATATCAGGTGAAAAAAAACCTCTTTTTTCTCTGGCGGTAAAAAAGGACAATGACAGTTGGGGTATCTCCACCGAAACCGCCGTACAAAAGGTTAACTTTGCACAATTTTTACAATTTTACTCCAGAAACACTCCGTTAAAATTTCTTGCACAGTATCGTTATCTCTCTCCCAATTGGCAGCCTTTCAGTGGAAATCCTGCAAGCGGGTTAGGTAAACCGCGCAATGAAAGGGGAGTACTCATTGCTGTGTACTTCAAAGGAGAAAACGTTTCTATTTATGGCTGGCAAGATATCGCCAGAGAAATAATAAACAACAATGAACCAACAAAAAACGCCCAGGAACTATTTTTGGGCACGTTGGTACAAGGTCTCCCGGTGAAAGTAGATTTGAATTATCGTCAAAAAAATCTAAGGGAAAAAATGGAAGAGCAGTTAGCAGAAAACAAAAGACACTATATAACTCTCACTTTAACAGACAATTGGAAAATAAGAGGAAAGTTCCTTTATCTTCAACCCCGCGAAATTTGGGGATATGTAATTCAAATGCAGACTAAAAAAATAGAAATGGGTAATTATTTTTCTACCTTGGGTACTATTTATTTTAATACCCATGACTGGAGTTCACGAGTGTATCTGGTGCTGCCGGGAATGGCAGGGGAGTTTAGTCTGAAACCCTATTATGGGGAGGGAATTTCTTTTTACTCTGTTCTAAAATATGAGTTAGACTCAACCCACCGATTATTTGCACGGTATTCCCTCTCACCTTATCAAAATGGTCACTGGGAGATGAATTCCGAATTTGCATTGCAGTTGGATATTGTATTCTGAAATTCAAAAAGGGTAAATTTTACTGAATGGCTTTTCAAATTTCCACCGTATTTCGCATTCTTTTTTCCGTATTTTGGTTCATTTCCAGTTCTTGGTCCCAATCGGGGTTAAGTGCAAAAACCAAACTATATTCCATTGAAGGAAATAAATATTTATCCGCCATTGAGTATGCAGAATCTCAGGATATCCGTACTATCTTTTATGATGATAAAGAAAAACTTGAGTTTCGCTTCCAAAGTATCAAGCTCACATTGTCACCCCATTCATCTTTTATAAAGGTCAACGATAAAATTTATCATATGCACCTGCCTGTTGTTTATGATGGAAATGATTTCTTCATCCCGGTAGATTCTTTTTTGCCCATACTGAATTCTACCGGATTTCCCAATGCTCTGTTGGATTCCTCAGAGGAATACATCCTCACCAATGCACCCAATTTCAATGTGCATGGAGTCACCATCCAAAACAAAGTTAATGGCTCTATTGTTAAAGTGAATACTTCAAAAAAATTCTCAGCTGATGTTTTAGCTGCATCCATTACCCGGGGAGGTTGGTTGAACCTTACCATTGCCGGAGCTAAGGTGGATTCGTTGAGTCTGGTAGAGTCACAACTTAGAAACCCTGTGGTTCGGATCCGTACCATCCAATCTCAGGAATCTGCCCAGGTTTCATTCTTATTAAAGTCTAAGGTGGATGATTTCGAGTTGGAAGCCTATAATGATCATATCTCTATTTTTCTCAGAACCGCCATGGCAGAAAATGCAGATAAGATAAAAGAAATGCGCCGCCGCTGGCTGCTGGATACCATCGTTATTGATGCAGGACATGGCGGAAAAGATTCAGGAGCTATTGGAATCGGAGGCTTACAGGAAAAAACCGTCACCTTGGATATAGCCAAAAAATTAGGGAAACTGATTGAAACAAATCTTGGAATCAAAGTTATTTATACCCGTGACGAAGATGTGTATATCCCCCTGTGGAAGCGGACTAAAATTGCCAATGATTCAGGAGGTAAAGTTTTTGTTTCCATCCATGCGAACTCTGCTCATAAAAACCATAGTGTGCGGGGATTTGAAACCTATCTCCTCAGACCAGGAAAAACAGCAGATGCAATTGAAGTTGCCCGCAGAGAAAATGAAGTAATTGCCATGGAAGAGCAGTACCATGAATATGAAGAACTATCCAATGATAAACTCATATTATATGCCATGGCACAATCTGCCTTTATGAAAGAATCAGAGTATCTCGCTGCAGAAATACAAAAGGAGCTGGATAAAGTCCTTACCTCTCCAAATCGCGGTGTGAAACAAGCAGGGTTTCATGTACTGGTTGGTGCATCCATGCCCAATGTCCTCATCGAAGCAGGATTCCTGTCAAACAAATCTGAGATGAAATTATTGGGGCAGTCCAGGTACCGCCAGAAAATTGCTCAGGCTGTTTTTTCCGCACTGGTTAATTTTAAAGACAAATATGAGAATCCTTTGATTAGTGACAATTAATCTAACTCCTGATTCACCCATCGGAGTATTTGACAGTGGCCTGGGCGGGCTTACAGTATTACGAGCTCTTGAAAATATTCTCCCCCGGGAAACCTTTTTGTATTTCGGTGATACAGCCCATGTACCCTACGGGACGAAATCTGCCGAAACCGTAACCCAATATTCCAGACATATATTAGATTTCTTTGTTGAGCATGGTACGAAGGCAGTGGTGATAGCCTGCAATACAGCTTCAGCTGTTGCCTTTACGACACTTCAAAAGGAATACAAAATCCCCGTTTTTAATGTGATGACACCCTCTGTGGAATATGCGTCTTCAATTTCACAAACCAAGTCCATAGGCGTCATTGGTACCACGGCAACGGTGCACTCTAAAGCCTATTCAAATTTTTTTTATGATCTGCAAAAAGATATTACTGTTAAAGAAGTACCCTGCCCCTTATTTGTGCCACTGATTGAGGAAGGATGGGCTGATTCCTCCATTGCCAAGGAGGTTGCCAAGCAGTATCTCTCCCCCTTTTCAACTATGAATATTGACACTTTAATTTTAGGATGCACCCATTACCCCATAATGGCTGATAGTATTTTATCAGTACTTCCAGGGCATATCCGTCTGGTGTATTCGGGAGAAACCGTAGGCGTACATTTAAAGCAGTATTTGGAAAATGAAGGGAATTCCAATTCTGGTACCGTTTCGGTACCCACTCGGTTTTTTGTTTCGGATTTTCCTCAAAAGTTTGATGAACTGGGCAGCCGTTTTCTGGGAAGGCCCCTTGAAAATGTAAACCATATCTCCCTGCTATGAAAGATCCCATTCAATTTTTGTTAAATATTGAATCCCGTGGCATTAAAATGGGACTCCATCGTACGGTTCAACTCATGGAAGCCTGCGGAAATCCCCATAAGGGTTTATCCGTCATTCAGGTTGCAGGAACGAACGGAAAAGGATCTGTCAGCGCTATGCTGGCAGGTATTTTAAAAGAGGGAGGATTTAAAACCGGACTTTTTACTTCTCCTCATCTTGTTGATGTAAATGAGAGAATTCGCATAAATGGCAGACCCATTTCAGATAAAGATATGAAACAATTCATATTAGATTTCAAAAGTTCCATTGATGCGTTAGAAGCATCCTTTTTCGAATCAACCACCGCCATGGCATTCTGGTATTTCAAAAAAGAAATGGTGGATATTGCCGTTATGGAAACAGGCCTTGGCGGAAGATTAGATTCCGTTTCTGTTTGCGAACCTGTAGCCACTGTCATGACCCCCATCTCATTAGATCACATGGAAATATTGGGCGAATCCCTTAAAGAAATTGCAGGGGAAAAATCAGGCGCCATGAAACAGGGGGTTCCCTGTATCAGTGCAAATCAAAATGATGAGGTGACCCAAACACTTAAGTATTATGCAGCAAAAAAGAAGAGTCCTATTTTATTTGTAAATGAAGAAAAAAGAGAAAACTACCCCATCAATCTCCCGGGAAAGATTCAAGAGGAAAATGCTCTGTTGGCTGCGGAAACTGTTTTACAGATTCCCGCTTTAAAAATTGACCCACCCATTATAAAGAGAGGATTGCAGTCCGTTCGTTGGTATGGCAGAAACCAAATCATTCAGCAAAATCCATTTATTGTATTCGATGTTGCCCACAATCTTGAAAGTATTACAAACTTTCTGCACTATTATGAAAACCTGAATATTGAAGGAGAATCAACCCTGATCATTGCGTTGCAGGCAAGAAAGCGAATTGATTCTGTTATAATAAAAATTGAAGCTCTGTTTTCAAAAATAATCTGCACGCAGGCTGGAGACAGAAATCCCATGCCTTTAGAGACACTGGCAGGGAAGTTTTCTAATACAGATACTTTAATGACTATCCCCAATCCTGCCGATGCAATTCAGCAGGGAATAAATACAACATCAGACTCTGATGGATTAGCCATAATTGGCAGTCATTGCCTGGGACCGGCAGTGTCTTCAATCTTTAAATTATCCTTTGCCAGCATTTAAAACAGCCCTATATTTGAACTCGGGGACAGTTCCCGTTTCCTCGCAAATCCATCAAGAATTTTTCTCATTTCAATAATATAACTACTTAGGAAATTTTATGGAAACCAGTGAATTACAGGCATTGACTGTAAAAGAATTACAGAAGTTTGCCTCCGATTTAGGCGCAACCGAATATTCAGGTTTGCGGAAACAGGATTTAATTAAAGAAATCCTGGGAATTCAGGCAAAAAAGAAAGGCAATATTTTCGCCTCTGGTGTTTTGGAAGTCATGCCTGATGGCTATGGCTTTTTACGCTCACAGGATTACAGTTATCTTCCCGGACCCGATGATATATATGTCTCCCATTCCCAGATAAAAAGATTTAAACTGAGAACAGGGCATCAAATTTCAGGACAGGTGCGCCCTCCCAAAGACAATGAACGCTTTTTTGCGCTCCTCAGAGTGGACACAATTAATAATGTTAGTCCTGAAAAAAATAAAAATATTATCTATTTTGATAACCTCACCCCCCTCTTTCCTGATGAGGCAATAAAATTAGAAACTACTGCAAAGGAATATTCCACCAGAACCATTGATCTCCTTGCCCCCATTGGAAAGGGTCAGAGAGGACTTATAGTGGCTCAACCCAAAACAGGAAAAACAATCCTCCTGCAAAAGATTGCTAATGCCATTACCACTAATGATCCGGAAATTCAGGTTATCATACTTCTCATTGATGAACGCCCTGAAGAAGTAACGGATATGTCCCGCTCTGTAGATGCCTCTGTTATCGGTTCTACTTTTGATGAACCTGCAGAGCGCCATGTTCAAGTGAGTGAAATGGTAATTGAAAAGGCAAAACGCATGGTAGAGAGCGGTCAGGATGTCGTCATACTTCTAGATTCTCTTACTCGATTAGCAAGAGCCTATAATACCGTCATCCCTCACAGTGGAAAAATTCTAACTGGTGGTGTGGACTCTAACGCCCTGCATAAGCCAAAACGCTTTTTCGGTGCTGCCCGAAATGTTGAAGGAGGAGGCAGTCTTACCATTGTTTCCACAGCTTTAATTGACACCGGCAGTCGTATGGATGAAGTCATCTTTGAAGAGTTTAAAGGAACAGGAAACCAGGAATTAGTCCTTGACAGAGACCTCAGTGACCGCAGGGTATATCCCGCCATTGATGTGAAGCGTTCCGGTACCCGCAGGGAAGACAAGCTCATGGGCAGGAAAGATTTGTCCAGAGTGTGGCTCCTTAGAAAGTTATTGGATGAAATGACCAATGTAGAAGCTATGGAATTCCTCCTTGAAAAGCTTAATCATACAAAATCCAATCGTGAGTTTTTAGATTCTATGAGTTCATAATTATTTAAGGTAAATGTTAACAGACAGAATAGGACGCATCACACCATCAGCAACTTTGGCAATGACAGCCAAGGCAGCAGAGCTGCGCGCTAAAGGAGTGGATGTAATCAATTTATCCGTTGGGGAACCAGATTTTCCTACTCCTGAAAATATCAGGGTTGCTGCTAAAAAAGCCATAGATGAAGGGCATACCCGCTATACTCCCGGTGGCGGCACAATGGAATTAAAAAAGGCGGCAGCAGCTAAAATGAAGCGGGATAACGATCTTAATTATTCTCCACAGGAAATCCTGATTTCCTGTGGAGGGAAACATTCTCTTTATAACGCCTGCCAGGTATTGTTCCAGTCCGGGGACGAAGTTATCATTTTTGCCCCATATTGGGTCTCTTTTCCCGATTTTGTTTCTGTTACCGGCGCCACACCTGTCTTCGTTTCCACAGATTCCGGCAAACAATTTGAACCGGTGTTTGAAGACCTTAAGGGAAAGTTAAATTCCAGAACAAAGGGGATTATTATCAATTCTCCCTCCAATCCCACCGGTGGTGTGTGGAGTGATGGTGCAGTATTGAAAGTATTAGAATTGGCACAAGAACGGGATATCTGGGTATTTTCAGATGAATGTTATGAACAGCTCACCTATGACCGTCCTTATGTTAGCACAGCAATGCTGGCAGAAGACAGTGAAAAAGTGTTAACTTTTCAGTCCTGCTCAAAGACATATGCGATGACTGGCTGGCGTATTGGATATGCAGCCGGAAATAAGGATGTTATAAAGGCCATGGGAAAGTTGCAGGGGCAAAGTACCTCCTGCCCTAATTCAATTGCCCAAATAGCAGCCATTGAAGCTCTGTCAGGTGACCAGTCTGAAGTTGCTAAAATGCGGCAGGAGTTCAAAAAAAGACGGGATTACATGGTTAACCGCCTGAACCAAATGGATGGAGTAAGTTGCGACTCTCCTGGTGGTGCTTTTTATGTTTTCCCTGACTTCAGTTCGTATATGGGGGAAAACCGAAAAATCCGAACATCAGATGATTTATCCATGTACCTGCTGGAACAAAAGGCAGTCGTCACCGTAGCAGGTGATGCCTTTGGAGGAAACGGTCATGTCCGTTTCTCTTATGCTGCTTCAGAAGATGATCTGGAACGAGCATTAAACTTACTTGAAGAAGCCTTGAAAGAATTACTGTAGGAAGGAGAATAAAATGAAAGAAGGAATACACCCGGAATATAAGTTGGCAAAAGTACACTGTGCATGCGGTCATACTTTTGAAACCCGTGCCACTGTAGATAAAATCAATGTGGAAATCTGCAGTGAGTGTCATCCTTATTTTACCGGAAAGCAAAACCTGGTTGATACTGCCGGCCGTATTGAAAAATATATGGAAAAGTATAACCTCACTGAAGAAGATATAAAACAGTAGCAGGGAAAAATAATCTGAAGGCGGTATCCGTTTATAGTACAGCGGAACCGCCTTTTTTTATGACATTTATTTTTAAACAACTCAGACTCATAGTGGCACAGTCATCTATTCTGGTGGGCGGACAGGCCGTCATGGAAGGTGTGATGATGCGCGTTCCCGGAGCCTATGCCACCGCCGTGAGAGATCCGGAAGGAAATATCCAGTTAGACCGCCATGATTTTCAGTCCGTTTTAGAAAAAAAACCGCATTTTAAAAAACCGGTTCTGAGAGGAATGGTCGGGTTGTTTGAAGCACTGAAAATTGGGTATTCTACCCTTCAATGGTCTGCACAAATAGTTGAACCGGAAACCTCCTCAGAAAGTTCAGGAAAGCTGGCAGAAATATTGCTGACTCTGGCTTCCATAGGACTTGCCATCGGGTTGTTTTTCGCAGCTCCAATCGGACTCACCTCCTGGTTGTTTGACCGGGATCAGGATGCGTTAGTGTTTAATCTCATCTCCGGTGTATTCAGGGTAATCTTTTTCATTGCTTATCTGGCATTGATCTCTCTGATGAGTGATGTGAAACGTCTGTTTCAATATCATGGGGCTGAACATAAAACGGTGTATAATTTTGAGTCAGGTAAAGAGTTGAAAATTAAAACGGCTCAAACTTTTCCTACTCAGCATCCCCGCTGTGGAACCAGCTTCATGTTTATTATAATGATTGTGGCGATTCTATCCTTTTCAATACTAGACTCCATCATCATGATTTGGGTGAATGAGTTAAAAGTGTGGATGCGTCTTTTGATTCACATTCCCTTTATTCCTGTAGTTGCAGGGCTGGGGTATGAAGTATTGAAAGCCACGGCAAAACACAGGGAGAATATTCTGTTTCGAGCTTTATCCAAACCCGGATTATGGCTGCAAAACATTACCACCCGACAACCGGAAAATGATCAGGTGGAAGTTGCCATGAAAGCATTAAAATCTGCTTTTGGTGAAAATATGAAGCAGTATAGGGGAAAATCTTTTGTAGCAGAGGCTATCGGATGATTGACAAATTAGAATCGGTTATCGCCCGCCACGATGAATTAGCTGAACTCATGAGCCAGCCGGAGGCCATGCAGGATATGAAAGCTTTCACCAAAATGGCACGGGAGCATCGCAGCATGACAGAGCTGGTGGAACATGCCAAAAAGTATATTGATACTTTTAATCAACTGCAGGAAGATGAAGAAATTCTAAATGGAGATGACCCTGAACTAAAGGAACTGGTAAAAGATGAGATCGGACCACTGAGGGAGGATATTGCTCAACAAGAAGAGAAACTGAAGATTCTCCTTATTCCGAAAGACCCTGATGATGATAAAAATACCATCCTTGAAATCAGATCAGGGACTGGCGGTGATGAGGCAGCTTTATTTGCAGGCGACTTGTATCGTATGTACCTGCGCTATGCTGAACGGCAAGGCTGGAAAACCGAGATTATGACCATGCACGATAATGAGGGGGGTGGCGTTAAAGAAGTTATCGTTACTATAAATGGCGAGGGAGCTTTTGGACAGTTAAAATTTGAGTCCGGCGTTCACAGAGTTCAGAGAATTCCTGAAACGGAATCCAGCGGAAGGGTACATACCAGTGCTGCCACAGTTGCCGTCCTCCCGGAAGCTGAAGAGGTAGATATTGAAGTGAGTGAAGCAGATCTTAAAATTGATACTTACCGTGCCTCTGGTGCAGGAGGTCAGCATGTGAACAAAACAGAATCTGCCATTCGGATTACGCACAACCCAACGGGGTTAGTGGTCACCTGTCAGGATGAGTCCTCCCAACACAAAAACCGTGACAAAGCCATGAAAGTACTGCGCTCCCGTCTTTATGAAGTGGAGATGGAAAAGCAGCACAAGGAGCGGGCAGATGCACGAAAATCCATGGTATCCACCGGTGACAGATCTGCAAAAATCCGTACCTATAATTTCCCCCAGGGCAGGGTAACCGACCACCGCATCAACCTCACCCTCTATAAACTCAATGACATCATGGATGGTGATCTATCCGAAACTATTGAAGCCTTAAAGTTAGAAGACCAAAAGGCAGCCATGGAAGCGGTTTAGGTCAGTTAATAGTTTTTGGTTGATAGTTAATAGTGTAAAAACTTTTCCGGGCTGTTGAGATTTTATGGAAATGAATTTACTCAAAAACGAAAAATTAAAATTCTAAAATACTTAGGTTCTCTTTCCTGAAAATATTTGGTCTAAAATGTGTATCCCTTCCCGGGTAATATTCTCCAATGAAAACTGTGGCTAAACCTTTGCGTATCATAGACCTCATTAACCGAGGCATGGGTCATTTTAAAGAGAAGGGAATTGATAATGCCCGTCGGGAAATGGAGTGGTTCCTCTGCGAAATTTTACATTGCAAACGTATAGACCTCTATCTCCGTTTTGAGGAAATCCTCCTTGGAAATGATCTGGAAAAATTACGCAGTATGATTAAGCGACGCATAAAGGGTGAACCCTTCCAGCACATCATTGGTAAAGGTAGTTTTTATGGCAGAGAATTTAAGGTGAACCAGCATGTACTTACTCCCCGCCCTGAAACTGAAGTCCTCATTGAGCGATTGCAGAAAAACGGAGAAGTCTCTTCTCTATTGGATGTTGGTACCGGTACAGGCTGTATTGCCATTACAGCAGCCCTTGAAAATCTTGCAGACCAACTCTTTGCAACGGATAAATCCTCTCAGGCTTTAGAGGTTGCACAGGAAAATATGGAATTGCACTCAATCAAAACTGTTCAGCTGGCAAGACATGATTTTTTAACACAGCAGTTTAAATCTACCTTTGAGGTGGTGATTTCAAATCCACCCTATATCGCTCAAAATGAAATGGATACCCTGCAAAGTGAAGTACAGGAATTTGATCCGCTTGCTGCATTAACCGACGAAAATGACGGACTCACCTTCTACCGCAGATTTGCAGATCAGTTTGGCACATTAGTGCATCCGGGAGGATACCTCTTGTTGGAGTTTGGTGGAAACCCCCAAAAGGAAGCTGTGGACTCCATTTTTAAAAATGCAGGACTCAATACAGAATTTTTCAAAGATTTACAGGGTGATTACAGAGTGGTTGAAGTAAGAAATTGATTAGACTGCACGCTTATATTAAAATCCTCAGACCCTTAAATCTAATATTAAGTCTCATTTCAGTATTTATTGCCGCCTATTTATGTCAGGTAATTCAGTCTCCCCTTCTTCCTTATGCTGCCTTGGTGGTTCTCAGTTTTGCAGGGGCTTCCAATATATTAAACGATGTGCTGGATGTCCACACTGATGAAATCAACCGGCCACTGCGTATCCTTCCCTCCGGAAGACTGAATATTACAGAGGCGGTTCTTTTTATGGCAGTCCTCTACGGGGTGGGAATTTTATCAGCATTCTACCTGCATCCCCTGGGCAGGAATATCGGTCTTATCATTGTATTACCCCTGTTGGTTTTATACACTCCCCTGTTTAAAGGAATACCTCTTCTTGGTAATTTTGTGGTGGCAGCAGCTTTGGGAATGGTTTTTCTGTTTACAGAATCAGCGTTAACGGGAACGATTCAAATTATGCTTATCCCATTTATATTGGCAATGGGACTTTCCTTTATTCGTGAACTCATTAAAGATGCTGAGGATATGGTTGGTGATACCCAAATTCAATTAAGGACATTCCCTAATGTTTATGGAATTCCGGCAACCCTATTTGTATTGAGGGTAGTAACTATAATTCTCTGTGTAGGTGCTCTTTTACCCTGGCTGGAAGGTTGGTATGGACTTCCCTATGTATTGCTCTTAGTGTTTCTGGTAGAGCTTCCTTTGCTGTTAATTTGTTTTTTTGCATTATCCAATAACTCTGAGGTGAGTCAGTTTTCAAAAGCAGCTTCCTGGTTGAAAGTCATTACCATTGGCGGCATGGCAGTAATTTTAGCAAGCGGGATGTAAATAATTTAGTATTCTGTTAGGCTCTCAATTTGGGGAATCTTCTGTTAGCTTGAAGGGATAACTCCTCAATTTTTTACAATTCTAAACCCAAAATGATTATTCCCTCTGGATTCAAAATCTGAAGCCCTGGCATAGGTTAACAGAGTAGCTGAGTGATAATTCCAGGAACCGCCCCTTCTGACACGTTTTTCATCCTGACCTGGGTTTGAATTGATGGGGTCAGTGGAATTATCTGAATAAAAAGACTCACTATAATAATCCAGGCACCATTCCCACACATTACCACCCATATCGTATAATCCAAAGGGATTAGGAGGGTAAGATCCAACCATAATGGAATGTCCATCAGGATTATAAACACCTGGTGTATCTCCGTTATAATTTGCATTTGATAATGATAATGTTCCATCATCTGTGGGATATTCTAATTGTTCCCCTCCTCTCGCAGCATATTCCCATTGGGCTTCTGTTGGTAAGTTGACATTATAATAATTGGCAAAGGCATTTGCGCCATACCATTTTATCCAATTTACCGGCCAATCTGCCTTTGTAGAATCTATTAATTCAAATGTATTTTCTGAGGCGTCGAATGAAATCCAACTTTTATTATTAATATGTTCAAGTTCACCTCCACTTGTACAACCACCTGTTTCTCCCAACTGCAAATAAATTTGTCCCGGATTGGCTGCAATATTTGTTCCCA
Source organism: uncultured bacterium (assembly GCA_964551815.1). Taxonomy (GTDB): domain Bacteria; phylum Fidelibacterota; class Marinisomatia; order SCGC-AAA003-L08; family D37C17; genus D37C17. The sequence goes on along the minus strand of CAZKEL010000021.1, from coordinate 3,226 downwards.
TGACCACATTTTCAGTGTATATACCACAGGGGTCGCCGATTGACTGATTAGACACAGTAATCCAGCCGTCCAACATAGCACTATTTAAAAAGTCACTATATTGCTGGTTAGTAATTTCCTTTTCAGATATTTGAAATGTGGAAATAGATACATTAACAATCGGGGCATCACCAGCATGGGTTGTCCCCCCATTATAAATGATCCGCCGGGAATGATTTTTAAAACTACACTGGCAGGCAGTTCATTATCTCCTGTGTTGGAGTGTGTTGGAATACTTTCACCGTTTTCACTGCAGGAAAACGTGAACAAAAAAATACTGAAACTACTTACTAATTTTAATTTCAAGTCCATTTTTCTCAGGTTTTATTTTTTAGTAAGACTTGGATTAATCAAAAAGGTTAATTCTTTGATTAAATTTTAATTTCACACACCCGGCTCCTGTCTAAAGATAAGTGGTGTGGAATTTAAATGGGAATATTTAAGAAAATAACTCTTCTAATTTTAATGCAGGAAGCAGTTCTTTTATTTTAGACAATGTAGTTAGTTGGGGATTTGCTGAGGATGACTTTTCCAGTTTTTGATAGGCAAAAATACTTTTAAAACCCATTTTATCTGCCATTTGTTTTTGTGTCCAATTTTTATTAAGTCTTGCCTGTCTTAACAAGGTTGCAAAAGCAATTTTGGAATCTACTTTTACTTTGACAATATTTTTACCAGGAATAGATTTTTGTGGCTTTGGAAAAATCAAATTTGAATGAGCAGGTTCATCTAGGTAAAGATTTAAAGCTTCTTCCATATTTTGATTTAACTCATCCAATGATTCACCCTGGGTACGACATCCTTTCAGTTCAATACAGTCTGCCCAAAAACCATTCTCTTCATTTAATATTTTAAAATGATAATACATAAATTCGTTATTGTATCCGTTTTAATAATGCTTTTTCTAGTCCCTTCTTAATTTCTTTGTGCATTGGAATGGTTTCAAAATCACCATTTCTTTCAACCCTTACATGACTCCCTCTTTGCCTAAGAACTTTCCAACCGGCTTTTTTATATAGCCTTAACATTTCTTTACCACTTAAGGGCATAATAGTATGGCGCTAATATACCACTTATAAGTGGTATAATGATACTGTTATTTATTAACAATTGTTAATGAATTTCCTACTTTACCCATTTTAATAAAAAAATCTGTCTATTAATGTTGGAATGAAAAAAGTACCTGCATGTGCAAGGGCTGCTGGTAGCAAGTCGTTAACATTAATAGTTTTGCAATTTGCAGGCTGTCAATTTATTAAGAAAATGTTGGTTGGGTGGAGTGAGGGTTATACACCAACAAAAACAAACTATTCTTCAATTAATTCCACCTCATCATCAATAGCCCGTAATTCCAAAATCTCATTTGATTCAATAGAAGTAAAGGTTTCAACATCTTTTAATTTTCTTTCTAATACATTTGTTCTTGTGGTTCTTAATGTGTCTAAAGTACCAGATGCAGTATTTATTTGTTTGTGTGCTTTGGCTAAAACACCAGAAAACTGCTTAAATTCAAATTTAACGGCTTTTAGTATATCCCAAACTTCACTACTTCTCTCTTGCACTGCTAATGTTCTAAATCCCATATTCAAACTATTTAAAACTGCGGATAAGGTGGTTGGCCCAGTAACGGTTATTTTATATTTATTTTGAAGTGTTTCAAATAACCCTGGATGCCTCAACACTTCTGCATATAAACTTTCCACAGGTAAGAACATAATACCAAAATCTGTTGTATGTGGTGGATCGATATATTTTGTGCTTATTTCTTTTGCAGATTTTTCAATTGCTTTAAGTAAGTTTTTTTGGGATGATTCAATGTCTTTTTTATCACCGTTTTCAAATGCATCAAGCAATTTATGATAGTCTTCTAACTGGAATTTCGAATCTATGGGCATCCAAACTATCCCGCCAGTTTCTTTGCCCGGGAGTTTAATTGCAAACTCAACATTCGCCTGACTACCTTGTTTGGTAGCAACATTTTTTGCATATTGGTCTGGGGAGAGTATTTGTTCCAAAATATTTTCAAGTTGATATTCACCTAAAACCCCAAGTGTTTTTACATTTGATAATACCTTTTTTAAATCTCCAACTCCAGTTGCAATGTTTTGCATTTCACCCAAGCCTTTATGAACTTGTTCAAGGCGTTCACTTACTTGTTTAAACGATTCTCCAAGTCGTTTTTCCAATGTAGTTTGTAATTTTTCATCAACGGTTTTTCTCATTTTGTCGAGTTGTTTACTATTATCCTCACGAATCGCTTTTAACTGTTTTTCAATTGTATTTTCAACCTGTTTAATGTTTTCTGTTGCTTGTTTATTGACATCAACTTGTTGTTTACTAAAATCACCAAATTTTTGTCTCAACAATTCGTTTAGTTCTTTTATATTTTCAGAAAACTTCTTCTCAAATGATTTTAAGGAATTCGATAACTCTTCCCTGTTTTCTTTTGCATTTTTTATTGTCTGTTTATTGAATTCTGTTTGTTGGAGATTTTGTTGTGTAAATTTTTCATCAAGCAAGGTATTAATTTCTTTTACATTTTTGGAGAATTGGTCACTAAAGGTGCCAAGTGATTTTGTCAATTCTTCTCTGTTTGATTTTGACATTTCATTTGTTTCAGTTCTATTTCTTTGAAATTCATCTTTTATTGATCCTTCAACCTCTTTTAGTTGTGGTTTAAAATCATTAGTTGTTCTGCCTTTTAACCCAATAACAATATTTATTATTACAAGGATAATTAATGTAATCAATAATATTTCAATCATAATATTCTCCATTTTACATTGTCTTTAATATCTGGTGTTTAACGAATAAACTCACCGGCTACTTTAATTACTTGCAGGAGTGAAACGGAGACCGGCGAAGTTAATCTGGAATTAGGAATTACGAAGTTTCCATTCCTAATTTTCAATTCGTAATTATTAATTAACATTGCCGTCCGTTCGACGGTGGGTTGCAAGATCATATTTCTCCTTTATGACTATTAATTTTACACCGTCAGGTTTTTTAACTTTTACAACTGTATTAATTGGAATTATTTCCTTTGTATCAGAAATGGCAGACCAAATTTCTTTCCCCACCTGAACCTTGCCTGTAGATTGGATTAAGTTAATTTCTTCAGTGACGATTCCAGATTTATTACTAAGAGAATCTGTATTGGTTGGAATCTGTTTATCACCTTTTGAAA
>CAZKEL010000020.1:0-36765 GCA_964551815.1 uncultured bacterium | reverse complement strand
ATCATAAATTTCAGAAGCAGAAAGGCTTAATGTTAAATTCCAGCTGATGAAATAAAGGAAGTATGGCAAAATTCTTTTCATTACAACAGAAAATTAGGGAGATTGGAACTAAATATAAAAGTTTTTTTAGGAGAGATCCTCTAACACCTCTTTAGTGTGAGATTTCACCGCAACCTTTTCATATACCTTTTCAATCATTCCTTTTTCATCAATGAGGTAGCTTCCTCTGTAGATACCCATATATTCCTTCCCCATGAATTTTTTCTTCACCCACATCTTATAATCCCGCAGCATTTCATGCCCTTCATCACAGAGCATGGGGAAAGGCAGATCATATTTTTCTACAAATTTCTTCTGTTTTTTAGGTGAATCACCTGAACAGCCAATCACTTGTATATTGTTTTTGTTATAAGTTTGGAATTCATCCCGGAACCCCACTGCTTCAATCACTCATCCAGGGGTATTTGCTTTGGGAAAAAACCATAAAAGTACTTTCTGTCCTTTAAAATCTGAGAGGGAAACAGATTTATTGTTTGCATCTGGCAGAGTGAACTCCGGTGCTTCATCACCAACTTTTAACATAAATAATTCCTCATTTATTCTTCAATAGATTTTCTTTAGGCATGGATGAACACAGTAAGTTACTACCCCTTAATAATGAGTAAAAATGATTAAAATATATTCTACCAACTGGTGAGGCTCTTGCGTGGCGGCAAAGAAAATGCTGGATGACAAGGGTTTGTCATACAAAGAAATTAATATAGAGGAAGAGGGCATCAGTAGAGACGATCTGGTAAAATTGACAGGAGGGTTTACCGTTCCACAGATTCTCATAGACAATGTACCAATCGGAGGTTTTGATAAGCTCTTGCAGTTGGATCAAACTGGAAAGCTGAAGGAGTTTCTTGGCCATAGCTGAACTTAAATCTGAATCTCTGCTGGAGTATTGTAAAGCACAATCTGCAGAAGATTCTCCTGTTTTAAAAGAACTGGAAAAGTACACTTGGGAGCAGGAAGACATCCCTCAGATGATTAGCGGTGTCATGGTTGGCAATGTGCTTCAGTCCATCATTTTTATGACGGGGGCAATGCGCATTGTTGAAGTAGGTATGTTCACCGGCTATTCGGCTCTGAAAATGGCTGAAGCACTTCCTGAAAATGGCGAGGTACATACCTGTGAACTCATGGAAAAACATGTAAAGACTGCAGAGTCTTTTTTTAAGAAATCACCTCATGGGAAAAAAATTACCATTCATCAGGGTCCTGCAGTTCAAAGTCTGGAGCAAATGAAAGTAAACAGTTTTGACATGGGCTTTATTGATGCAGACAAAACTAATTATTTAGAGTATTTTAAACGCTGTCTTACCTTAATAAAGCCGGGAGGGGTATTGATTTTGGATAATATGCTTTGGGGCGGGGATGTGCTTGATCCGCAGGATGAAGATGCAAAGGCACTGAGAAATACAGCAGATTTTATTCACCAGGATGATAGGGTGTTTAATTTTCTTCTCCCCATTCGAGATGGATTGATGGTGGCAATAAAAAATGAAAAATAAGCAGATACTGATTATAGTAACGGGATCTATAGCAGCATATAAATCTTGTGAAGTAATACGCCATTTACGCAAAGAAGGAGCACAGGTGCAGGTGATGATGTCTCGTGCTGCTCAGGAATTTGTAGGCAAGGCTACTTTTGCTGCCCTCACCAACAATGAGGTCATTACTGAGATTTTTCCTGACACTCCAAAAGCAGGGCTGGAGCATATTGAAATGGCAATTGATTTGGATGCTATTGTAGTAGTTCCTGCCACTGCCAATACTCTTTGCAAAGTTGCAAATGGTATTGCTGATGATATAGTCAGCACCACACTTTCAGTATGTGAGCAGCCCATCCTCTTTGCTCCGGCAATGAATTTCAGGATGTGGCAGAATCAAGCCACCATGGATGCCGTAGAAAAACTGAGAAACCGGGGATGTATAATTTTGGACCCTGAGGAGGGAAAGCTTGCCAGTCTCCATGAGGGTGAAGGCAGGCTCCCGGAAATTAAGGAAATCATGAACGGGATTCGCTCTTTATTCGAATTCCCAATGCCGCTAAAAGGTAAACAGGTATTAGTGACGGCAGGCCCTACCCGGGAAGCCATTGATCCGGTGCGGTTTATTTCCAACCGATCCAGCGGGAAAATGGGTTATGCCATTGCCAAATCTGCCCGGGACTCAGGCGCATCGGTTACGCTGGTTACAGGACCAACGGCCCTGCCTGATGTGGCGGAAGTGTCTATGGTTAAGGTAGAAACTGCAGAAAAAATGGCAGAGGAAGTCCAGCAATACTGCCAAACAGCAGATTATATTTTTATGACCGCAGCAGTGGCAGATTATATTCCTGCTTCTCCTTCATCAGAAAAATTAAAACGCCGAGACAAAACGGATTCCCTGCCTCTGAAACCAGCAGTAGATATTCTTAAATCCATTAAAGGAAAGTCAAAGGGAGTGACTATTGCCTTTGCTCTTGAAACTTCAAATGGCGAGGAAGAAGCCCGGAGGAAATTAGCAGAAAAGGGTGTAGATTATATTGTCCTGAATTATGCTAATGAACAGGACGCCGGCTTTGAATCTGAAACCAACAGGGTTACCATTTTTGATGTTGCAGGCAATACCAGGGAATTGAAAAAAAATCGTAAGGACCGTATTGCAGCACAAATAATTGATTTCATTCTGAGTCATTCAGCTGAAAAAACAGTAATCAGTCAGAATTAAATTCTACTCTTTACCTCCGGGTTGAAATTTTTGTAAATTACAGGTTCGGAAAGTATGATAGAATCCTATAAAAACCCTCAACATATTACTTCACCTGATAAATTTGACGACGATGCCGTAGTGGAGCAATCCCTTCGGCCCAGTCGCTTTGACGACTTTATCGGGCAAAAGGAAACCGTTGAAAATCTAAAGGTGTACATTCAGGCCGCAACTCAACGCGAGGAAGCACTGGACCATGTACTGCTGTTTGGACCTCCGGGGCTTGGTAAGACCACCCTGGCAGGAATCATTGCTAAAGAAATGAATGTGAATATAAAATTATCCTCCGGGCCCGTTATGGAGCGTCCTGGTGATTTGGCAGGCATCCTCACTAATTTTGCCAAACAGGATGTATTTTTCATTGACGAGATTCACAGGCTCTCAAGTGTGGTTGAAGAATATCTCTATTCAGCCATGGAAGACTTTACCATTGATATCATGCTGGATAAAGGGCCAAGCGCAAGATCAGTGCAGTTGAACCTGAACCCATTTACCTTAGTTGGAGCTACCACCAGGTTGGGAAATCTTACCTCTCCTATGCGGGATCGGTTTGGGGTAGTACTTCGTTTGGATTTTTATCAAGAAGAAGATTTGCTGAAAATCATACAGAGGTCATCCCAAATCCTTGAAATAGAAATCCATACAGAGGGTGCTTCTGAAATTGCACGACGAAGCAGGGGAACTCCCCGTATTGCAAATCGTATATTGCGCCGTGCCAGAGATTTTGCTCAGATTGAATCAAATGGTGTGATCACTCTGGAGGCGGCTGAAAACGCACTTTCACGCTTGGGTATTGACGGGAACGGGTTGGATGATATGGATCGCCGGATTCTCTCTGCACTAGTCAAAAAATTCAATGGCGGACCAGTAGGGTTAGAATCTTTAGGGGTAGCTATTTCTGAGGATGCCAGAACCATTGAAGAAGTGTATGAACCCTATCTGATTAAGGAAGGATTCATTCAACGAACTGCAAGAGGCAGAAAAGCGCTTGATAAAACATTTACCTATTTAAATGTGGACAAGCCTAAAAGTGATGATCAAGTTAATTTATTTTAAAAGGAAAGGATAAGAATGTTTTTTGGATCAGTTGAAAAACCACCTCGGTTATCGGAATTTGAGTTAGAAGTTCCAGAAAGATTGGTTGCTAAAGACCCTCTGAAAAAAAGGGATGATTGTAACCTAATGGTTTTAAACCGTGCTGAACAAAGTATAGAACACAGAAAGTTCAAGGATATTGTGGATTATTTTAACAAAGGTGATGTCATCGTTATGAATAATACACGGGTATATCCAGCCAGATTATATGCCAACAAAGATAAGTCTGATGCACGGGTTGAAGTGTTTCTCCTGAGAGAACTTGCTGATGATCTTTGGGAAGCTATGGTTAAGCCGGCCAGAAAAGTGCGTATAGGCAATAAACTCTGGTTTAGTAAAACAGTGAATTGTGATGTCATAGATAATACGGTTTCCGGGGGAAGAGTCCTCAGATTCGAATATGACGGTGATTCCCTGCATCCCTTCATTGAAAAAGCGGGACATTCGCCTCTGCCCCCGTATATTGACAGAGAATCCACACCCTCGGATAAAACCTTTTACCAGACGGTGTATGCATCAGAGAGAGGTTCAGTAGCGGCCCCTACAGCGGGAACTCACTTTTCCAAACCTCTATTAACCAAGCTGGAGAAAAAGGGTGTTAAACTTGCCTATATCACTTTACATATAGGACTTGGCACTTTTCGTCCCATCATGGTGGAAGATCTCACTCGCCACTCCATGGATTCAGAATATTTCTTTGTACCGCGTGAAACGGCAGATATCATCAATAAAGCCAAAGAACATAGAAAATCTGTAGGAGTTGTAGGCACCTCCACCGTTCGAACATTGGAAACAGTGGTAGTCTCTGGTTTTAAAATCACCTCCAGAAAGGGATGGACTGATAAGTTTATTTATCCCCCTTATGATTTTAAAATGTGTGATAAACTCATTACCAATTTCCACCAACCTCAATCAACCTTGATGATGCTCACCGCCGCCTTTGGTAAAAAGGATTATGTCCTCAAAGCATATAAGGAAGCGATAAAGAAAAAATACCGCTTCTACTCCTATGGTGATGCGATGATCATTATCTGATTGCAAGCCATGCGCATTGGTGAGGGTTTTGATGCCCACCAGTTTGAAACAGGAACCCCTCTCATAATCGGAGGGGTTTCTATTCCATTCCCAAAGGGGTCTAAAGGGCACAGTGACGGTGATGTTTTATTTCACGCCATTGTGGATGCTCTGCTGGGTGCTTTAGCACTGGGTGATATTGGCAGCCACTTCCCCTCTGAAGATGAAAAGTGGAAGGGTGCAGACAGCAGTCATTTTGTCTCTCACGCTCTGTCCCTCATAAAAGCAAAAGGGTATAGGGTAGCTAATATGGATGCAACCATTATTCTCCAGCAGCCCAAAATTTCTCCATTTATTGAAGAAATGCGCAATAATATTTCTAAATTATTAGAAGTTGATACAGATTCCATATCGGTGAAAGCAACCACAACAGATAAGTTAGGCTTCATCGGAAAAGGGGATGGATTGGCAGCTACTGCAATACTATTATTGCACAGGGTGGATGAGTATTAAAGTCCGGTTTGCTCCCAGCCCAACGGGATTTTTACATGTTGGCGGTTTGCGTACTGCCTTGTTCAACTATCTCTACGCCCGAAAAACCGGAGGCAAAATTGTTCTGCGTATAGAAGACACAGATCAGGCTCGCAAAGTAGAGAATGCCGTTGAAAATCTCCTCTCAGCATTTAATAAACTGAATATCCAATTCGATGAGGGACCACATATTCAAAAGAGGGCAGTTCCTTATTTTCAATCTCAACGACTTTCTATATACCGTGAACATATTCAACCTCTCATTGAAAGTGGAAATGCCTACCCTTGTTTCTGCAATGCTTCCAGATTAGATTCTCTTCGCAAAAAATTATCTGAATCCAAATCCACCATTAAATATGACAGAAAATGCCTGTCGCTCTCTGCCGAGGAGGTACAGTTAAAAAAGGAGACAGAACCGTTTGTAATCCGTATGAAAATACCCCAGGAGGATAGCGTTGAATTTTTTGATGTAGTACGGGAAAAAGTTACTATTCATTGTAGTGAAATTGATGATCAGGTGTTGATAAAGTCCGATGGATTTCCCACCTATCATTTTGCTAATGTCGTTGACGATCATTTAATGGGGATTACCCATGTAATGAGAGGAGAAGAATGGCTGCCCTCCACCCCTAAACATGTTCTCCTCTATCGGTTTTTGGGTTGGGAACTTCCCAAGTTTATCCATTTGCCTCTTTTACTGAATCCTGACCGTTCTAAGCTGTCGAAAAGGCAGGGAGATGTTGCTGTTGAAGACTACTTAGCAAAAGGGTTCCTGCCTAACACGCTGATTAATTTCATTGCCCTGCTGGGTTGGCATCCTAAAGATAATCAGGAAATTTTCTCTCTAAAAGAATTGGAAAAAGAATTTTCTCTTAAGAGAATCCATAAATCCGGAGCAGTCTTTGACCTTGAAAAACTAAAATGGATGAACAGCCAGTATCTCATGCAATTACCTTTAGAAGAGATTATTGAAAAGAGTCTTCCTTTTTTTGAAAATGCAGGGTTGGATACTTCAGATAAAGTAAAACTCTCCTTAATAGTTGATAATACCCGTCAAAGGGTTCAAACGCTGGCAGAGTTACCGAAAGCTTCTCAAATGTTTTTCAAAATGCCTGATCTGTCTAAAGATTATGAGGAATTCGTCATAACTCCGATAAGCCGAAAATTGTTGGAAAAATTAACTGAGAGTGTGCAAAATTCAGAAGACCCCGACGGAAGTACTTTCAAGCAATTAGTAATGAATGCAGGCAAAGAACTTTCCCTTTCAGGAAAGGATCTATTTTTCCCTGTTAGGACTGCCATTTACGGAGAGCCAAAGGGTCCTGATCTGCCGCTACTCTTTACTATATTAGGAAAAGAGGAAGTCATAAACAGACTGAAGCATAAATTGATATGAGTCATTCAGAAACTATAAATAACTTTATCCGCGATATAATTGATGCCGATCTTGAGGCGGGGAAAAATGACAAAAGAGTGCATACCCGTTTTCCGCCGGAACCCAATGGATATCTCCATATAGGACATGCCAAATCTATTTGTTTAAATTTCGGCATTGCTGAAGATTATCCCGGAGGAAAATGTAATCTGCGCTTCGATGATACAAATCCGGTGAAAGAAGAAGAAGAATTTGTAAATTCCATTAAAAAAGATGTTAAGTGGCTGGGATTTGATTGGGAAGACCGACTTTATTTTGCCTCAGATTATTTTCAGCAGTTGTATGATTATGCAATACAGCTTATTGAAAGTGGTCATGCCTATGTTGATGATCAGGATGCGGACACAATCAAAACTACCCGGGGAACCCTGAAAGAACCGGGAAGTGAAAGCCCTTTTCGAAACCGCACCAAGAAAGAAAATCTGCAATTATTCAAAAAAATGAAAAATGGAGATTTTGAGAATGGCACAAAAGTTCTGCGTGCAAAAATTGACATGGCACATCCTAATTTGAATATGCGTGACCCTGTAATTTACCGCATTCTTCACTCCCCTCACCACCGAACAGGAAATGACTGGTGTATCTATCCCATGTATGACTGGGCCCACGGACTAGAAGACTCTATAGAAAAAATAACCCATTCCATTTGTACTCTTGAATTTGAGGATCACCGCCCTCTCTATGACTGGTTTTTAGAAAAGCTTGGCGTCTATCATCCACAGCAAATTGAGTTTGCCAGGCTTAATTTGAATTATACAGTGATGAGCAAAAGGAAGTTAAAGCGGTTGGTTGAGGACAAGTATGTTTCAGGATGGGATGACCCCCGAATGCCTACCATTTCAGGATACCGCCGCAAAGGCTTTACCCCAGAAGCCATTCGCGATTTCGCCGACCGTATAGGCGTAGCAAAAAGAGACGGCATCGTTGATATTGCCTTATTAGAGCATTGTTTAAGAGAAGATTTGAATCAAAGGGCAATGCGTGTTATGGCTGTACTTGACCCTGTGAAAGTAGTCATCACCAATTACTCTGAAAACCAAGTAGAAGAATTGGAGGCTGAAAATAATCCTGAAGATGAAACTGCAGGATGGCGGAAGCTGCCTTTTACCAGGGAAGTTTATATTGAGAAATCAGATTTCATGGAAGAGGCTCCTAAAAAATTCTTCCGGTTAAGTCCAGACAGAGAAGTGAGGTTGAAACATGCCTATTATGTTACCTGCACCCACTTTATCAAAAATGATGCTGGTGAAATTGATGAAATCCACTGTGAATATGACCCTGCTACCAAAGGAGGCTGGTCAGACGATGGCAGAAAGGTTAGGGGAACCTTGCATTGGGTCTCTGCTTCCCACGCAATAGATGGGGAAGTCCGTTTGTACGACCACCTATTCAAGGAGGAACATCCCGAAGCCGGCGGTGATGATTTCCTGAATAATCTAAATGAAGACTCCCTCAATATTGTTAAGAATTGCAAACTGGAACCTTCATTGAAAGAGGCTTCCATTGGTGCCCATTATCAATTTCTTCGTAATGGGTATTTTGTATTGGACACCGACTCCTCCTCTTCAAAATTAATATTCAACCGCTCTGTGGGGCTGCGAGATAGTTGGAAAAAGAAATCCGGGTAATAATCCTGTCAGAAAGAACTCTATCAATATGAACTTCCCTGTGTAATTTTGCTTCATGGAAAAATTATGGACACCTGAATCTTGGCAAAAACTATCTGCCATGCAGCAACCAACCTGGCCTGATTCTGAAAGATATGCAAAAATACTTCAGGAAATTTCTCATTATCCACCCCTGGTATTTGCCGGGGAGGCTCGTGCACTAAAAACTCAATTAGCAGAGGCTGCTAAAGGGAACGGCTTTTTAATTCAGGGGGGTGATTGTGCTGAAACTTTTGCTGAGTTTAAAGCTGATGCCATTCGGGATAAACTTAAAATTCTGCTGCAAATGGCAGTAGTATTAACTTATGGAGCTTCCTGCAATGTTGTTAAATTAGGGAGAATTGCAGGACAGTTTGCAAAACCCCGCAGCGCAGACATGGAGAATCGTAACGGTAAGGAATTACCCTCTTATCGCGGCGACGCTGTCAATGATATAGATTTCACAGAAAAAAGCCGCATTCCCAATCCGAAACGCATGCTGAGGACTTATAATCAATCAGCAGCCACTTTAAATTTATTGCGGGCATTTACCAAGGGTGGATTTGCAGATTTGAATAAGGTCCATCTTTGGAATCAGGAATTTATATCCAGCTCTCCACAGGGCAAAAAATATGAAGAAATTGCAAGTTCCATTGATGACGCCCTTACTTTTATGAAAGCAGTGGGAATCAATTCAGATAATACAGCTGCCCTGCATTTAACTGAATTTTTCACCTCTCATGAAGCTCTGTTATTAGGTTATGAGCATGCCCTCACAAGGCAGGACTCCATCACGGGAAATTGGTATGACTGCTCTGCACACTTTCTTTGGATTGGCGACCGTACCCGGCAGCCGGATGGCGCTCATGTTGAGTTTCTGTCAGGCGTGGGTAATCCCATCGGAATAAAAGTGGGACCCTCAATTTCATCAGATGAATTATTAAATCTTTGCGAAAAGCTGAACCCTGAAAATGAGTTAGGACGCCTTAGTCTCATCACTCGATTTGGTGCGGATGAAATAAGAAAATCCTTACCACCTCTTGTACAGACTATTAAGGAGAATGGTAAAAATGTCCTTTGGGTTTGCGACCCGATGCATGGGAACACCTATAAATCTCAAACTGGTTTCAAAACCAGACATTTTGATACTATTCTTGAAGAGCTGGAGCATTTCTTTGCCATTCATAAAGCAGAAGGTACTATTCCCGGAGGAGTTCATTTTGAACTTACAGGCGACAATGTGACTGAATGTGTGGGAGGTGCCAGACAAATCAGTGACACCGATTTAGAATCCCGCTATGAAACTGCTTGTGATCCACGGCTGAATAATGAACAAAGCCTGGAATTAGCCTTTCTGGTGACTGATCTGCTGCGAAATAAAAAATAAACACCAATATATTCTACCATTATTCCTGTAAATATTCACAGGAAGCAGCCTTAAAATGGCTGTAAATTTCCCCGCCGAAAAGAACCCCATTTTTTAAGGAGAATCCAATGTCAAATTTAACTATTCAGGGTTATGGAGATAACCTGACCATTAATAAAGTACGCCTGGGAGATTTATCTCCTTCTGATCATGAAAAAATCGAAAAAGAAAAGGGCGGGAGAAATTATAAACCGTTGGAAAATGTGGTAGTGAGCCATGTGCAGGATTCATCCACCTTAATCTGCAGAAAACCCTCTGAGAACGGTGTTAAGGCTTTTATTGAAGAAGAATTAATTGACGGACTTTGCTGCTACTCTGCAGTGAATCAGGGTCAATTAAATCAGACCATAGTTGATGCAGTTGTACAACATTTAACTAAAGAAAAGCTGCCTACGGTTCCTCGCTCTATCCGGCATAAATATATGAGTGCATTTCTTTTAGCTGCTACGGGTATCACTGGTATGGACAGAGTCGTTCCTAAAGTTGCAGGAGTTGAAGCCCCTGAACTCATGTTTAAACTTTCACGCCGCTGGGGATATGAGGTGAAAGGCATCCCGGAAAATGAAGCTATCATCGTTGGGGCAAAAGGGAATTTTCACGGTCGTACGGTGACAGCAGTATCATTGTCTGATGACCCGGATGCACGACAAAATTTTGGTCCATTTCTTCAGGGAATTGAGCTTGTTCCCTTTAATGATCTGGATGCGCTTGAATCTTTATTTGAAGAAAAAGGGGATAAAATTGCTTCCTTTCTCGTGGAACCCATTCAGGGTGAAGCAGGTGTAATTTTACCTGCAGACAACTATTGGAAAGAAGTGCGAAACCTCTGCGATAAACACAATATTTTATTAGCGATGGATGAAGTGCAGACGGGATTCGGCAGAACCGGTGCAAACTTTGCTCACCAGCTTTTTGAGGTAAAACCAGATTTAATTGGCTGTGGAAAAGCTGCCGGTGGCGGCATCCTCCCTGTCTCCTTCGTAGCAGGAAAAGATGAGGTGATTGGTGTATTGACCCCCGGCTCGGAAGGCTCTACTTTTGGTGGCTATCCTCTGGGTGCAGTAGTGGGTATTTATGCAATAAAAGTATTGGTAGATGAAAATTTAGCAGACAATGCCAGAATCAGAGGCAGCCAACTCATGAGTCATTTTGAAAACATGCAGGCAGATTTCCCCGATAAAATAAGAGAGGTGCGAGGTAGGGGGCTTTTGACAGCTTTCGAAATGCAGAACTCTCCACATCTGGATGGACATCTTGTGTCTTTGGAATTATTAAAGAAAGGGGTATATGCTAAAGAAACCCATCATTCTACTGTTAGAATTGCACCGGCACTCACCATTGAAGCCTGGCAAATTGATAATATCGCCGAAGCCATTTATGATGTGGTTAAGGGACTGTAGTCTTTACTCCTTCAATCTTAATAGACCCATCCGATTGAAGTAATAAAAAATATTTGATTGTTACAGAACAGGGACTTAACCCCTTATTAATTCGTCCTATATCAATTATTCTGAAAAATTTGTAAATATTCAGAGACCTGGGTATATTTCCCTTCGATTAATCCATATACTTTAATGATTTAGGAAAATGCCGCATACCAGTATATATATTTTAATTATTGGCTCATTGGTTCATTTGTTTGCCTGGACTTATGTTTTTGCCATTAATCGCAGCAGTCCACTCAGTAAAGCATATCTGTTTTATATTGGCACCCTTCTGGCTTGGCTCATATTAGATTTAACAGGGAGAATCATATTTCATCAGGATACAACCACCCTGGCGTATTTACGGCTCATGTCGGTATTTTGGCTGTATTTAGGTATTGGCATTCTGCATTTTATTTATGTATTCATAGATAAAAAATTTGATATAGTCTTCAAGTTCTTTGCAAGTTTATATCCAGCTGCACTGCTGCTGAGTTTCACGACTAATATGACAATTGTCCCCAGCTTTCTGTTTTTACCCACCTTGATGATAGTCATTATCGCACCTGCAATCTATGGAATTTATTTAATTACAGACCGATTAGTTAAAACAAAAAATGTGATATTCAGTTTTCAATTAAAGCTCATGATTGCCGGCATCATTTTTGCCATTATCGTAGCCCTTTCTACAGATGTTATACCTATCTATTTAGGGATTGATAATCCCTGGCGGTTGGGTTCTACCGTTACTTGCATCCAGGCTTTCTTTATTTTACCTGCCATTTTAAAATATCATTTTATTGCATTTCCCGTAGGGGAAGTTGCGTTCGGACTTTTTACGGATGCCAATGAAGCCATTATTGCAGTTGATAACAGAGGCATTATACTGAGGACCAATAATAAGGCGAATCAACTATTTAATATCATTCCGGAAGATATTCCTCATAGAGATATTTCTGATTTCATTCTCCGTTATGATATTTCAAAAAATATTTCGAATATGGAATCATCCTTAAAAGAAAATCCTAATATTTTTATAGCCATCTCTCAGACTAACATGAAGTTTGGGGGATATGAACAGGGAAAGATATTAATAATTCGAGATATAACAGAGCGGGTACAAACTGCCAGCGATTTAAAAAGTTCAGAAGAAAAATACCGTACCCTGATTGAATCTTCTTCAGATATTATTTACCATCTGGATATAGATGGTAAATTTGTTTATGTGAATCCTGTATTTGAATCTTTTTCCGGTTATACCATTGATGAGATAATAGGGTCTGATTCCGCTCTTCTGATCCGGGAAGATTATCGGAAAAAAATACAGGAAAAGTTTGCAGTTCTGTTCCAGCGGAGAAAGGAAAAGAAAATACCCAATTTTATAGTAACCATCCCCACAATCACCAAAGAAAAATCTGAGTATTGGATGGAGCTGAATGTGCAGTTGATCGTAAATCGGGGCTGGGTGAATGGTTTTGCTATTGTAAGCAGAGATGTTACCGAAAGACTTCAGGCAGAAAATTTACTAAAAGCCAGTGAAGAGAGATTCAGATCATTAATTGAAACTTCTATGGATGGCATTGTCATCCATGATGTTCGCAGAACTTTTTATATTAATGAGTCCGGGGCACGCATAATCGGGCAAAGTTCACAGCAATTAAAAAAAAATTCATTCTTAAAATTTGTCCACCCCCGAGATAAGGATAAAGTAAGGGCCGCCATAAAAGAGTTATCAGAAGGGAAACCTTATTATCAAATTGATATCAGTATTGTTCAGGATGATGGCAGTGAAGTAATAGTTGAAGCAAACGGCTCCGCAACTGAATATCATAGCAAACCAGCAATTCAAACTTTCATCAGAGATATTACAGACCGTATTCACGCAGCCAATGAATTGCGAGCCAGCCGTGAAAGATTAGATGAAGCACAAAAAATGGCCCGAATCGGAAGCTTCCAGTTAAACCTAATAAATAAACAGGTAATTTGGTCAGATGCCCTCTATAATATTTACGATCAGGATAAAGATAATTATACCCCTACAGATGAGAAATTTATGAATGAAGTGGTACATTCTGATGATCGTGATTATGTTTATGAACTGGTCACCAATGCTTTTGAAAATAAAGAAACTACTTTAGATTACTTCCATAAGATAATTACACCAGGGGGAAAAATTAAAATCATGCATGCTCTGGCAGAAATAATCTATGACGGAAATAACACTCCCTTAATTATAATTGGTTCCGCTCAGGATGTTACAGAATTACATACGACCCGTCTTAAACTCATGGAAAGTGAAAAAAATTACCGTGAATTAGTAGAACTTTCTCCAGATGCTGTTGTAATCTTTGATACAGAGAAAATTTTATATGTGAACCGTGCATTTATTAAAATGATGGGTGGCACAGATTCAGGACAATTCCTCAACCAGGGAATTTTTGAATTGATACATCCTGACTCAATGGAAACCTCTACAAGAGATATGGATAAATTGTTCAAAGGAGAACCTATTGGTTCAACTATGCTGAAAGTTTTCAAATTAAATGAAGATTTAGCACATGTTGAACTAAAGGGTATGATTACCAGCTTTAACGGTGATGATGCAATCATGGCGAGTATTAGGGATATTACCGATAAAGTTATTGCTGAAGAACAGCTGCGTGAGAGTCAGCTTAGTCTGTCTAAAGCACAGGAAATAGCCCAACTGGGAAGCTGGGAATATCAATACGATAAACAGAAGTTAATTTTTTCTGATGAATGTAGGATATTATTCGGATTTAATAAGGAGGAAGAAATAACAGTAAAAAAATATTGGGATACCCTCCATCCCGATGATTTGGAATGGGTGAAGACGAGCTGGCAACTGGCAAAAAGCAATTATTCCAATTTTCAGGCAGTTTACCGTATTATCTACCAGGGGGGGAAAATCAGATATGTTCGGGAACAAGCCGAATTTATTACTGATGAAAACGGAGTTTTAATTAATGCTATTGGTACCGTTCTTGACATCACTGATGCTACCCTGGCTGAACAACAATTGAGAGAAAGTGAAAAACGATTAGGTAAAGCTCAGGAAATTGCCCATTTGGGAGGCTGGGATGAAAATCATGAAACAGGAGAAATTTATTGGTCGGAAGAATTTAGAAGAATTTTCGGTGTGGATTTAGATGAAAAAATTGGACAAGGCAGATTTTGGGATTTTGTCCATCCTGATGATTTAGATTGGATGAAAAAAAGATGGATACAGGCAGAAAAAGAAATGGTACCTTATCAGGGTGTTTTCAGGATATTACTAAAAGATGGTACAGTAAAATATATTAATGAAACGGCTGAATTCATTCAAAATGCTGATGGAAAACTCCTGAAATCAATGGGTACCATTCATGATGAAACCCAAGTGAGAGAATACCAGGATCAACTACGAAAACTATCCTCTCACCTGCAAAACCTCCAGGAAGAAGAAAGAGGAAGAATTGCCAGAGAAATACACGATGAGCTGGGGCAGAACCTAACCAGTATAAATATGGATATTGAATATTTAAAAAACCGCGGAAAAGACGGTGCTGATGAAAAAATTCTCAGCAGACTGAAATCTCTGGGCAGGCTTGTTGATCACACCATTCAGACCACCCGCAGAATCAGCCAAGAATTAAGACCAAGTATTTTAGATGATTTGGGACTGAAATCTGCCATTGAATGGCAGGTTTCACAATTTAAGAATCGGTCTAATTTGAAATATCATGTCAATATCCCTGAGGATGAAGACTTTTCAAAAGAGCAATCAACTGCTATTTTCAGAATCACTCAGGAGGCATTAACCAACATCGCCCGCCACGCTGACGCTTCAGAGGTTGATGTGCAATTACAATTAAACAGTTCCACCATTAATTTAGAAATAAAGGATAATGGAAAAGGGTTTTCAGAAAATGGCACTAAAGCAAAGACACATTTTGGAATTTTTGGAATGAAGGAGAGAGCATCAATGTTGGGAGGGTCTCTTTCTATTTTCAGCACCCCCAAAAAAGGAACCAGAGTAAATTTAGAATTGCCCCTGAAAAATAAAGAAAGGACAGAGTCATGATAAATATTTTAATTGTTGATGATCATGTAATCGTTCGTGAAGGCATTAAACGTATCATTGATGATACTGCCGGTATTACCATTGTTGCAGAAGCATCCAGCGGACAAGAAGCCCTGGATCTAATCTGGAAAAATAAATACGATTTAATTCTTTTAGATATTTCCATGCCGGGCCAGAATGGACTTCAAACTCTGAAACTCATAAAAAAACATGATAAGCATCTGCCTGTACTTATGCTGAGTATGCATGCAGAGCAGCAATATGCAATGCGTGCCATAAAAGCCGGTGCATCAGGATATTTAACCAAGGACTCTGCTTCAACTCAGTTGGTAAAGGCCATCCGCAAAATTAATGATGGTCGTAAATTTATCAGTCAGGAGGTTGCTGAACTTTTAGCAACGGATCTCTTTCATGAGCAGGAAAAAGATCCACATGAATATTTATCTGACCGGGAATTTGAAGTGTTAAAGCTTATTGCTAAAGGACAATCTCAAAAAGAAATAGCCACTGACCTTTCTATCAGCCATAAGACAGTAAGTACTTACAGATCAAGGATATTGGAAAAGCTGAATCTTCAGAATAATTCTGATATTATCCATTACGCCATAGATTATAAGCTGTCAGATTAAGGTTATAAGGAAATTCCTACAATAAAAATCAGCCTTTCACTGATTGACCCAGGTAGGTACAACCCTGTAATATAACCCTAGCAACTTTACTTCCTTCCTCCTTCAAGTAAAGAAAGGACCGAATCCAAAGGCCGTCCTAGGGTTCGGTCCTTTTACATTATCAGGTAATTTTACTTGTTTTAACAGAAACAATCCATTGAAATTTTCCAGTCAATATCCAATCTGAAAACCACAGTATAGCATTTGAAAACATATTTTATTCTTCTGATTGCTCTTTTTGCACTTGGGTGTAAAGGTGATGCAGAACTTGCCATGGAGCGGGGCATTCAATATTATGAGTGGAATATGATTGAGAAAGCCGTGATCGAATTTAAGTTTGTCATTCACCAGATGAATTCTGCCCCCGGATACCTTGATAAAAATCAAATAAGGCTTTTATCCAGAGCCCACCATAATCTTGCTGTAGCTTATGCTAAAAAGGAATGGTATGGAGATGCTATTGCAGAAGCACGGAAAGCATTTGATTTGGTTCCCACAGATAAAAACCGGAAAGTTATGGATCTGATCCGGCGAAAGTCTGAAAAAATACCTGCAGATTCTTCAGAAAAAAAACCCGCTACCCTGTAATATCCTCCCCGCCATCTACTCTGATGGTGTTCCCTGTTAACCAGGAATTTTCTGACAAACCCAATAATGCGATAGATTTAGCAACATCTTCCGGCTGTGTTAATCTCTTCCCCGGATTCATTTTTTTTGCATGCTCGATCATTTGATCATTACCTGGAATTTTTCGCAATGCAGGAGTATCTGTCACCCCGGCCTGCAATGCATTAGCAGCAATACCATATTCTGATAATTCCAGTGCCAGTTGACGGCAATAGGATTCTAAGGATGCCTTTGCTGCAGATACAGCTCCATAAGATTTCCATTGACGATGACCTCCTGAACTTGTCATGGCGAAAATTTGTGATCCTTTTTTAAGCAGCCCGGCCTGGAACAAATCCTGCGTCCAATACAAAAGGCTGCTTGCCATTACATCCAAGGTCATTTCCACTTGTCTTTGTGCCAAAGTATTTGATGATTCAGTATCTATTACCGGTTTTAATGCGCCGAAGGCCAGAGAATGCATGAGTATTTTTACCCGTGCGTTTTTATGTGTTTTTAATTCGTCTATAACAACTGATCGTTTTTCTGCATCTGTGGCACTCATATTATTAAATCGAACATCCACATTGAATTTCTGCAGATCTTCCACCAGATTAATTACTGCTTCCATGCCTGCTTTTCTGTCCAAATGAACACCACAAATATTGATGCCTTTGGCTGCTAATTCCCTGCTGGTTGCAGCGCCAAATCCGCTGGATGCGCCTAAAATTACTGCCCAGTCTTTCATAGTTAAATTCTCCTGAAATTAAAGCTTCAAATTTACCCTTTCACATCCTCTTGGGACAAAGAAATTACCCTGAACGAAGAAGGCAATATTTTTCAACTGTAAAAGAGCCGTAATTTTCATCATGAGATTGAAAGCAGGAATTGTAGGCTTGCCCAATGTGGGCAAATCCACCATTTTTAATGCGTTGACAGAATCCGGCATTCCCGCTGAAAACTACCCCTTTTGTACCATCGAACCCAATGTAGGAATTGTAGAAGTTCCAGATTCCCGGCTGGATAAACTCACAGAAATATTCAATCCCAAATCCACCTTACCTGCAACCATGGAATTTGTGGATATAGCCGGTCTGGTAAAAGGCGCCAGTAAAGGGGAAGGTCTGGGAAATCAATTTTTATCACATATTCGGGATGTGCATGCCATTGTACATGTTCTGCGTGCATTTGAAGAAGACAATATCACCCATGTTGAGGGGAATACTGACCCCATTCGCGATGTTGAAATCATTGAAACAGAGCTGCTTATCAGGGATATCACCTCTGTAGATAAACGACTTGACAAAGTACAGAAAACGGCAAGATCCGGTGATAAGGAAGCTAAAGAAGAACTGGGAGTCTTAGAAGCAATTTCTCCCGGAATGAATGAAGGTATATTGGTGCGGGATATTCAACTGGACTCTGCACAGAGAAAAATTTTAAAGCGTCTAAATCTTCTCACAGCTAAGCCAGCCCTCTATGTGGCAAATGTAGATGAACAGGAAATCATGTCATCGAAGCGCTCACCACAGGTACAGAAAGTGGTAGATTTTGCAGCGTTAAAAAATAATTCAGCCATACGGTTATGCGGAAAGTTGGAAGCAGAAATTTCCACTCTGCCCGATGAGGAAAAAATTCTGTTTTTAGAGGAATACAATTTGCCTGAACCGGGGCTCAATAAACTTATCAATGCCAGCTATGCCCTCTTAGGTTTGGAAACTTTCTTCACCTGTGGACCCAATGAAGTACGGGCATGGACCATTAAAGAAGGAATGACAGCACCACAAGCTGCAGGCGAAATTCACACCGATTTTGAAAGAGGATTTATTAAAGCAGAGGTGTATCGTTTTGAAGAAATAATAGCTGCAGGAAGTGAATCAAAATTGAGGGAATTGGGAAAAATCCGCCAGGAAGGTAAATCTTATATTGTTGAGGATGGAGATGTAATTTTCTTCAAATTCAACGTCTGATTAGTTCGGTGGTCTATCCCCAAATATTTTCTTACTGGCTTTAGTTAAATATTGCTCTTCCTGTTCTGTCAAACTTTCCCAACCCGAATCGTTGAGCTTATCTAAAATTTGATCCACTCTTTTTTTCATGGCAGTTTCTTCTTCATCTCTGGACTTTTGTTTCTTTTTTAAATTTTGTAGTCGCTTTTGAAAGTACCATAATTTTAGACCTTTCCAATTGAAATTATAGTACATTACCACAAAGCCGATTACCATGCCGGATATATGAGTAATATGGCTTACCCCTGAAGAGCCAGCGGACATAGAAGCAAAGAATGCGATAACTCCCAACCCTAAAACCATATACTTCACCTTGAGGGGAAACAACCCATATAAATATACCAGCCTGTTTGGATAAGTGAAGCCATAGGCAAGCAATAGGCCATAGACAGCCCCACTGGCACCAACAACGGGAATGATGGAATTCAAGCTGAACAGTGCAGTAATAAGTCCTGAACCCATACCACAGGTAAAGTAGTAAAAGAGAAATTCATTTTTCCCCCATTGGGATTCCAAGTCTTTGCCGAACATCCACAGAACAAACATATTAAAGAATAAATGAATAAAGCCCCCATGAATAAATAAATAGGTTAAGAGCTGCCATGCTTTCATTTCTTCCCAAATGAGTTTGGGAACTAATCCGAAAGTATGGAAGAAAAAGCTCCTTTGCCCTGATATTTCTACCAAAATAAACACTACCACATTCAGGATTAGCAAAAATTTTACTCCCGGTGGAATTGTGAGGGAAGGTCTGCCGAACTGATTAGAAAACCCCTTACTGGAATATTGATAACGCATTAGTGTATTCCCTCAGAAAAAATGAGTTTATTTGCCAGGGGAAGTGATTTCATCTTCCGCAGGCTTTCAATATGAAATTGTGTAAAGCTTTCGAGAAACTGTATTGCATGTAATACTGAATGTCTGTCAGGTGTAATTGTTTCCAATTCATCCAAATGTAGAATTTCCAGTTGTCGAAGAAAAGCCATATTCTTTTCCTCCAGCTGTAGTTTACCCTGTGGAGAGCATTCCAGGCAAATTAATTCTCCCAACTGTTCATCAAATAAACAGGAGGATAATCGGGTTTTACATTTTCTGCACTGTTTTATTTCCGGCATGAACCCAATCCTCAGGGATAACTGATATAAAAAAAAAGCAAAAACCAGAAAAACATCGCTTTTGTTTTCATTTAATTTTTCCAATATTCTCCAACCCAGTCGGTAGAGAACAGGAGAGGGATTGTTATCCAAGGTGGATTTATCCAGCATTTCTACCACTGCAAATCCAAACAGGGTTCTGTGAAGATTGTTTCTGATATGAGAGTATTTAGTGGAAAAACTGCAGTCCTTCAGAATTTGTATTTCCCTGCTATCCTTATGATAATATTGCAGCTGAATATGATTCATAGGCTCCAGAACCGCCCCCGTAGTGGACTTTTTCCGCCAAGCTCCTTTTGCCAGTACGGATATCTTTCCTTCTGATTCCGTAAAAAGTCGGGAAATAATACTGGTATCCCCAAAGGGGATGGATTTTAATACAAGGGCATTGGTAGCAATCAGCACCGGAAGGGGAAAGGAAAATTTCCTTCTTTAATAGGCTTTGGCGTAAATCACTTCATATTTGGCAGGTTTTCCGGAATACACACACTTCAGATTTTCAATCTTGCCATCAGAAAGTATACACCGGATGGTGGCCTTGGTATCAGCTTTAATCTGCATTTCAGAAGCAGGCACGCCATCCCATCCACAGCGGATAAACCCACCATCTTCAATCTGATTTTTGAATTCATCATAATTTTTGACGGTGAAAGTGTTATCCTCTCTGAATTTCAATGCCTGATTATACAAATTGGATTGAATGTCATCCAGCATGGTTACCACCTTTTCTGAGGCACCATCTAAAACTATGGGTTGTTTTTCACCTGTATCTCTTCTGGCACAGAAAAGTGAATTCTTCTCCATATCCCTGGAACCCACTTCAATTCTTACCGGAACCCCCTTCATTTCCCATTCATTAAATTTAAACCCGGGAGACATCTTCAACCGGCGGTCAATTTGAAACCGAATACCAGTGGTTTTTAGTGCAGTGGTAAAGGGTGTTAAATAATGTTCAATTTCTTTAAGATTTTCCTCTGTTTTAAAAATGGGGATAATCACCACCTGAATGGGAGAAACCTTCGGCGGGAGTCTTAGCCCTTTATCATCACCATGCACCATAATGAGAGCACCTACAAGACGAGTACTTACGCCCCAGCTGGTAGCATAGACCAATTCTTCCTGATTATTCTCGTTTTGGAATTTTACGTCGAAGGCTTTGGCAAAATTCTGTCCTAAATAATGTGAGGTTCCTGCCTGTAGTGCCCGTTTGTCACCCATCATGGCTTCAATGCAGTAAGTGTCAACAGCTCCCGCAAAACGCTCTGCTTCAGATTTTAATCCAGTCAATACAGGAATTGCTAATATTGATTCGGCTACTTCCTTGTAAATGTCTAAAATTTTCAGTGTTTCTTCCACTGCTTCTTTTTCTGAGGAATGTGCAGTATGCCCTTCCTGCCAAAGAAATTCACTGGTGCGCAAAAAGAGGCGGGTACGCATTTCCCAACGGACGACATTTGCCCATTGATTGATAAGAAGCGGGAGGTCTCTGTAGGAATTTATCCATTTTTTATACATTGACCAAATCACGGTTTCAGAAGTTGGCCGTACAATGACTTCCTCTTCCAGTTTAGAGTCCGGGTCAACTATCACACCGCCATCTTCAGCAGATTTCAACCTTGAATGGGTGACTACCGCACATTCTTTGGCGAACCCTTCTACATGGTCTGCTTCCTTTGATAAAAAGGATTTAGGAATAAATAAGGGGAAGTAGGCGTTTACATGTCCTGTCTCTTTAAAGCGTTTATCAAAGGCCTCTTTAATGCTGTCCCAAACACTAAAACCATAGGGTCTGATAACCATGGTGCCTTTCACAGGTCCGTAATCTGCCATTTCCGCTTTGGTAATCACATCTGTGTACCAGCGGGCGTAATCTTCTGACTTAGGGGTAACTCCTTTTGACAATTGAATCCTCTTGATTTTTGCTCAAATTTGATGGGGAATTTAGGGGGATGGATATCAGTAGAAAAATATATGATTCCTAATCTGATGATTCATTGTCAAAGACCAGCCGTACTGCTACCGGCCGGTGATCAGACACATATTTTTCATATTCTGTCCAACCTCCTGTTAACACTTCTTCTAATTTCACAGTGGTAACGTTTGCATCTGGCTTATTAAAGTTGTCAAACAGCTCATTCGTAATGAGAATATGATCTAAATGGCTGGGCCAACCGGGATATGACCAGTGCGTCTCGCTGCCAAAAGCAATGTCCTCATCAACAAAAAGAAAGTTCTCATTATCATTGATAAAACTGATAAATACATTATGGGTATCCGGGTCATTCAGTTCATCGTTCAAATCACCCACCAATATTACATTCTCATTTGCAAGATTGGCATCAATATAGTTCTTAGTGAGAATGCAGGATTGCTGCCGCCGATACTCCTCATCATTATAAACATTCTGAATAATGCCGTCACCACAACATTTATAATGGTTGTTAATGAGATAGATGGTTTCTCCGGCCCAGATAAATTCCATCATCAAGGGTGTTCGGGTAAGATTGTAATCATCCAGTTGTGCTATTTCCTGAATGGATTGAACCTGGATCTCAGATTTATACAAATATGCCAAACCCCATGAATTCTCCTGACGAAATCCATTCCACCCTGATAATTGGGATACCAGGCTGTTAAAGTATTCTTCATCTCCAATTTCCTGCAGGGCAATGATATCTACATCCATAGTGTCTGTTAATTTCTGAATATAGTCCACGGTTTTGCCACTTTGCTTCGGGAAGTTTTCAATATTCCAGGTGGCTATATCAAGTGTGGTGTCGCTGCCGAAAGTATGATTGTCTTCTTCTGGCGTGAGGGTATCCCTTGCACAAGAGAGAAAAAACAGGATGAGGGTAACTACAATACATGCCTTAATCATGGGAAAAATTATCTGGGTATTCAGATGCAAACCAAGGGGGAATGAATCCAATTCGTGTAAATTATCCCTTCCATCAAAAGTCAAAAAAGGACATAGACATGCGAAAATCCGCCATATTAATTACCGGCGCAAACGGAGAAATGGGTCACGGACTCATAACAGCACTGCATGCCCAAAATAATGTGAATATTGTCGCTTTGGATTTAAATCCCCTGGATAAAGCGATTTCTTCCTATGCTTATGAAGAACTCATTGGTAACATTTTAGATCAAGGGCTGATTGAACAGTTAAATGGTGAATATGAGTTTGAGGCTATTTACCATTTGGCAGCCCTCCTTTCTACAAGAGCAGAATTTTCTCCCCGTGCTGCCCATGATGTAAATGTAGGTGGTACTCTAAACCTTCTGAATCTGGCAGTAGAGCAGGGGCGCAGCAGAGGAGTTCCGGTAAAATTTTTCTTTCCCAGCTCTATTGCAGTATATGGATTTTCCGGGAAAGAAGCTAAGATCAATGCGGGAGCAATTCAGGAAGACAGTCACCGAAATCCATCCACAATGTATGGCTGTAATAAGCTCTACTGCGAACATTTAGGGCATTATTACATGCACTACTTTCAAAGACTGGGAGCAGAAAACCGCCAATGTTTTATTGACTTCCGCAGTATCAGGTTCCCCGGAATCATTTCATCAAAAACCATTCCCACAGCAGGCACCTCAGACTATATTCCTGAGATGCTGCATGCTGCTGCAAAGGGCGAGCCTTACCAATGTTTCGTAGGGGAAGATACGCAAATTCCCTTCATGACGATGCCAGATGCCATCCGTGCTATAACGTCTATTATGTCTGCTTCTTCAGAAAATCTCAGCAGAACCGTTTATAATATCCGTTCATTTGCCCCTTCTGCGGAAGCGTTCCGCAAAAAGGTATCAGAGCATTTTCCCCATGCAGATATAACTTATCGCATCACGGAAAAAAGACAGGAAATGGTGGACAGCTGGCCCATGGATACAGACGATTCAAAAGCAAGAGAAGATTGGCAATGGAAACCAGAACATGATCTGGATAATGGATTGCGAAACTATCTGGTCCCCGATCTAAAAGAAATGTACAAAAATTAAAATGGAGCAACTATGCTAGAACGCCTTCAAAATGACTTGGCGGCAATTGAGGATGGAGGATTATTTAAACAGGAACGAATCATTCAATCTCAGCAAAATGCAGAAATTCAGGTAAACAATAGGAGTGTACTCAATTTTTGTGCCAATAATTATCTGGGTCTAGCCAATCATCCCCGGCTCATACAGGCAGCGAAAGACGGAGTAGAAAAATGGGGCTTTGGGCTTAGTTCAGTTCGGTTTATCTGTGGTACTCAATCAATACATAAGGAGTTAGAAGAAAAAATTTCTGCATTTCTACAGACTGAGGATACCATTTTATATACCTCCTGTTTTGATGCAAATGGTGGACTTTTTGAAACTATTTTGGGCCCTGAGGATGCAGTAATTTCTGATGCATTGAACCACGCATCCATTATTGATGGTATCCGTTTATGTAAGGCACAGCGGCACCGTTATCCAAATTCAGATATGGAGGAGTTGGAGAGTATTCTCCAAAATACCCAGGATGCCCGTACCCGACTCATTGCCACCGACGGTGTTTTTTCCATGGATGGATTTGTCGCCAAATTGGAAACTATTTGCAAACTCGCTGAAAAGTACGATGCCCTGGTTATGGTAGATGATTCTCATGCTACCGGTTTTTTTGGCAAAACGGGCAGAGGATCTATTGAACATTGCAATGTGATGGACAAGGTGGATATTGTTACCTCTACCTTAGGAAAAGCGCTGGGAGGAGCGTCCGGCGGATTCACTTCGGGAAAACAGGAGATTATTGACATACTCCGTCAGCGGTCACGCCCCTATTTATTCAGTAATACGGTAGCTCCTGCAATAGTTACCACTTCAATTGCAGTTCTGGAAATGTTGTCTTCAACGACAGAGCTTTGCGACAGGTTAGAGGATAACACCGGCTATTTCCGGGGAAAAATGACAGAAGCAGGATTTGAAATAAAATCTGGTGAACATCCCATTGTTCCTATCATGTTAGGTGATGCCAGGCTGGCACAGGATATTGCCCGCGATATGCTGGCTGAAGGTATTTATGTAATTGGGTTTTCCTTCCCGGTGGTTCCTAAGGGAGAAGCCAGAATTCGAGTGCAGATTAGCGCTGCCCATACCCGTGAGCATCTGGACAATGCCATCGCAGCCTTTATAAAAGTGGGAAAAAAATATAAGGTTATCAGTTAGTTTATCCCGGGAAAATCACCAAATATTAATTTTTTAATCCTTGTTTACTTTTTAGATCTGCATGTTTTTTCGTGATAAAAAAAGTAGATGAGTAGTGATATCCTGATATTAATATTCGCCGCTTTGATTACCTCTTCCATTTCGGCAGTGTTGGGTATGGCTGGTGGGATTATTTTGCTGGGTATTATGGCTATTATGATCCCTGAAGGGTATATGGTGGTGGCTCTCCACGGTGTGGTGCAGCTCATATCCAATCTTACCCGTAGTTTTGTATTTCGCACTCATATCAAAAAGGATATAATCTCCCAATACTTTCCCGGTGCGGTTATGGGGTTGCTGGCGGCATCTGCAATCATTTTTAGTCTCATGTACTTTTTCAATTTGAACTCAGCAGCAGAGTTGAAAGTGGATTTCCTCAAAACCTTTATAGGAATTTTCATTCTCTGGTTCCTGTTTGGAAAAAGGCATAAGGTATCCACAGATCATCCACATTTTTTCGGAGTAGGTGTATTAAGCGGTATTTCTACAGTATTCATTGGAGCAACGGGCCCTCTCATCGCACCCTTCTTTCTAAAAGGGTCCCTCACCAAGGAAAATATCATTGCAAACAAAGCTGTCTGTCAGGCCATCAGCCATATAGGGAAAATGCCCTTATTTATTCTGTTTTTTGAATTTAATTATATTAGTGAAATTGAGCTGTTGCTGCCTCTTACCATTGCCGTTTTCGTAGGCACAAATGTAGGTAAGCAGGAGCTTGGTTTTATTCCGGAAAAAACTTTCCGGTTCATGTTTAAGACGGCACTCACCCTCATTGCCATAAAATTAATTGCAGATCAATGGAGCCCTTTTTACAATTATTTCACCGAATTATTAGGTTTTTAACCAGATGACGACATTACAAACAAATATTTCTCAAAGCCTATTTCAACAATCTTGGAAAACAGAACAGCAAGCTAAAGCCCATTTACTGCTTATACATGGACTCGGTGACCACAGTGGAAGATATACCCATCTAATCAATTTCTTAATGACTTGGGGAGCAAACCTTACTGCCATTGACTTGCAGGGGCATGGTAAATCTCCGGGGAAGCGGGGTCATTTTTTATCCTATAATTCAGTGATGGATGATATTGATTATACACTGCAATCCCTGCAGGAAGAAAACGATGGGCTGCCAACGTTTCTTTACGGTCATAGTATGGGCGGGAATCTGGTACTCAATTTCTGTCTTAGGAAAAAGCCGAATATTAGTGGTGTAATTGCAGCCTCTCCTGCTCTAAAACCTGCCTTCACTCCTCCATGGTATAAAATATTGCCTGCAAAAATTTTATACACCCTTTTACCGCAATTGACTATACCGAATGGCTTGGATTTAATGGGAGTCTCCAGAGATCAATCGGTTATTGAAGCCTATACAAAGGACCCCTTAGTGCATGACCGAATTTCTGTACAGTTGGCTGTTGATTTATTAGAATCAGGGAAATGGGCATTGGATAATGCTCATAAGCTGCAGCTTCCTGCTTTGCTCCTACATGGAGACGCAGATAGCCTCACCCATCATGATAGTACAGAATCCTTTACCAATAATAATAAGCAGGCCATATTCGAAAGTTTTAGGGGCGCTTATCATGAACTACATAACGATTGGGATAAAGAAGAAGTGTTTTTAAAAATTGGAAAGTGGTTGGAGAAATTTACCTAATGAATCAACAGCTTAGAATAGATGTTAATCCGTAATCATGGTTTCACTACTATTTGTAAATTTTGTAGAAAAGGTATTTTCTTCTATTCAAGGCTCCATCAGTTAAAAATAACAACTTGTCAACACCATGGAGAAGTTATCATGCTTTTCTAATCGTATCGTGACCAGTCAGGTTGAAAAATTTGACTTTTTAATTATTCCTCATCAAACTTATCCCAACCATATAGCCGGCTGGTCCCAGATTCAGTACACCTATATCAAGGTTCGATCGTTTTAACTCTAAGCCTATTCCTCCAGAAAAGCCCATAGTGAAATCAGAATAAAAATCGCCGGTGGTAAAATTATTCCGGTGGCTGCTAAGTCCCATTCGCAGAGTGACTTTTCCTCGTGGAGAAAATTCAAGTCCACCGGTGAGATATGTTTTTCCCGTCTCTAACCCTTTCGTCCAATCAAGTGTAATCACAGCAGGGAAGTAAGTGGGTTTATAAAAGCCTGCCCAGCGCAGCAGGGTAGGCAATGATTCTCTATAGTCTGTGTATGATTGTAAAACATGACCCAAATTTTCCACCGACAACCCTATACCCAGTCGGTTTCTGAAAAGTCTGCTGCGGATTCCAACACTGCCAAAATACACCTGAGAGCTATAATCTGCCAGCATTGAATGGAGATACCCCAAGGCAACTCCGGCAGATACTATTTCTTTTATCTCTGTTTTCCAGGAAGTCTCCAGCAATAGGTCAAATGCCGTGGTGGACTGTTCTGTCCTGCTGTCTATAAGTTTTCCATAATGTAATAATGATACTTTTCCCGTTGCTATTCCCTTTTTATATCTGTGGGATGATTGCAGGGATTGAAAATAAATACCACCGGGAATTCTGCTCAGTGAGAGTATGTTTTTTTTATCAGAAATTTGGAGTGATGCAGGATTGGGAGTCAGATTTATTGAATTTAGAGCTGTGCCTGAATTACTGAGCGCAATCGTTTTACCGGACCCCGGCAGCAGCAGGACTTCGTATGATCCTTCAGCAAAAAGGAAACTGCCGAATAAGACAAAAATTAATTGGGTAATTCGTCCTGCCACTTTAATTTTTCCAGTTCTTCTTCCATTTCCCATTGCTTCAATTTTTTACGGTTACGGTGGGTTTTATACCAAAATCCTAATACCAGGATAATAGGCAATAGAACATAGAGGTAATTTCCTGAGCGTAACAAAAACACCCAACTGTAATTTTCTTCTAAATAGAGTTCAAATTTAATTTGAAACTCGACATACTCCTCACCAATAATGGACTCTATTGCTTCTGTAAATTCCAACCCATTTCGCATTTTATCTAAAAGGAGTACAGAGGCATCTTTGCCATAATAATAATGAAATGCCTCTATAGCTGCAGCAGACTCACCATAAGCCAGTTTTATATTATTATTTGGTATTCTGCCAAAATGATGTAACCCCTGTAAAGGCAGGCTTTGATCGTTCCAAAGGGATTTAGATATTTCAAGTTTATGCAGCAGTGAGAATTCATTTGATGCTGCCATTGCCATCCCCTCTTTAAACCAGGAGGGCATAGTAGTATAATAAGGTATGCGGAACATATAAATATGGTTCAATTCATGAATGATGACTTCCTTCAATCGTGGGTAGGAAACATTGGCAATTCCCGGTGCTTTTAAAATTACTCTGTCCGGATTCCGCTTTGCAACAGCAATCCCCCATTCGGGAACAGGGCCTTTCGATTTTTTATGAAAATCTTGCATATCTGCCGTGAGATAAACAGAGAAGGGACGCTTCTTAACTTTCCCCAATGTTTCAATTAATTTATTGCTTTCTTCCTGAATGAGCTTCACAATTTCCGGGATGTCTTTAACTTCCCCACCATATATTTCCAAGGTACATTCTCCAATCGCTGTTGGAAACACATCCCCAAAACAAGGCATAAATAATACTATAAAAATCAGAGGTTTCATCACAGCATGGATACTGGGTCAATATCTATTTGAATGCGTACACCTTTCCATTTCCGTTCGAAAATCTCATGGCCGATTTGCCGATGAATAAATGGGTGGAGAGAGGCTGACTTTCTGTCCTTCGTTTTGATAATCAAGTGGGTACGCCAATTGTTCTGGATGCGTTCTAACGGTGCAGGTGAAGGACCAAGCACTCGGTATTGGGTATCTTTTATCAGACGCTCTCCTGTTTTTACAGCCAGGTGGTTCACCAACTCCTTTCGGGGACCGGTAAACAAAATTCTTCCAATCCGCGAAAAGGGAGGATAGTTCAATTCCTGGCGCTGTGCCAGAGCGATATTATAAAATTTATGAGTATTCAGCGCTGCAGCATTTTGAATATAGACATCTTGTGGATTATAAGTTTGAATGATGGCTTTCCCCGGTTTTTCTCTTCTGCCGGCCCTGCCTGCCACCTGATAAATGAGTTGAAACACTTTTTCTCCTGCCCGAAAATCTGGGAAAAACAATCCGGAATCAGCATTGATCACACCTACCAGGGTAACATTGTCAAAGTCCAGCCCCTTTGCAATCATCTGGGTACCCAGCAGGATGTCCGCCCTGCCAGATGCAAAATCTTCCAGAATTTTTTTGTGGGCGTCTCTTCCTTTGACGGTGTCAAAATCCATACGAAGAATCTCAGCGTTGGGAAAATCCTGTAAAAGGAGATCTTCTACTTTTTGTGTACCGGAGCCCACAAAGCGGATATTCCCGGAAGCACAATCCGGGCAGTTGGGGGCAATAGATTCTGTGTACTCACAATAATGACAGTGGAGTGCATTATCAGTGCGGTGGAAGGTCATGGCTACGGAACAGTATTGGCAATTTTTTATTTCACCGCAGTCCATACATTGTTGAACAGTGGAATATCCCCTTCGGTTTTGCAAAATGATAATCTGTTCTCTTTTATCCAATCTTTTTTGAATGGCCGTCTTTAAGGCGGTGCTGAGAATGGGAGCGCTGCCCTCTTTTGCCTCTGCTTTCATATCAATAAGCTCTACGGCGGGATAGGCCGAGTTGCCGTAACGTTTAGACAGTTTCAGCAAAGTCAATTTTTTCTTAAGACTATTATAATAGGACTCTAAACTAGGTGTAGCACTGGTGAGCAGAACCACTGCCTCAGCATTTTTCCCCCGCATGAGGGCAACATCTCTGGCATGGTATCGAGGCGCCGGACTTTCCTGTTTATAGGAAGTCTCCTGTTCTTCATCTACGATGATTAGTCCCAGATTCTGTAGGGGAGCAAAAACTGCAGACCGAGCACCTACCACCACTTGATAGTCCCCTTTTTTCAGTCTCTGCCATGTCCAGCCTTTTTCTGCTTTGGTCATTCGGCTATGCCATAGGGCTACCCTGCTGCCAAATGCCTTTCGAAATCGGGTTGCCACCTGGGGTGTGAGGGCAATTTCAGGAACCAGCACCAATACAGATTTCCCTGATTCCACAGTTTTCTGGGCCAGCTTTAAATACACTTCTGTTTTTCCCGAACCGGTCACACCATGTAATAAAAAGGGGTGAAAACCTGCTGGTGCGGAATTTATAGTATCAAAAACTTTCTGCTGTTCTTTAGAGAGGTTGATTTTAACACCTTCACCTGGTCCCATTATCTCATAGGGGTCGGTTATTTTAGCTTGTTGACGGATAGCAGCTAATCCTCTTTCTTCCAGCTTTTTACAAAGGGAATGGGGAGAAGCTGCAAACTCGGTAAGGGAGGAAAATTTAATGGATTCTTCAACCTGAGACAAAGCGGTTAATAGTCGTTTCTGTGCCGGTTTTTTATTACCCCAATTTTCTAATGCCCTCTTTCCGGCGGAAGTGATTTCTACAAATTGAATTTGTTTAGGGGTATAGTCTTTTAAAAAAGAATTGGGAACCGCAGCCTTTAACACCTGCCCTAAAGGGGTGATATAATAATGCGATATCCATTCCAGAGTCTGCCAGAGTTCTGAGGGGAGATGCAGGGTGGTATCCCGCAGGGAATCCAGAGGAAGAATCTTACCTTTGAAGGCAGAATTCTTTTCAACGGCCACTACAAAACCTGCTTGGTTCCGTCGGTTCATGGGGGCATTCACACAGACACCGGGTACGATGTTTTCCTCTAACTTTTCCGGGATGTGATAGGTAAAGGTTTTAAAGCTGGAAATCGGAAAACTTACCTGCGCGAACATGGGGATAATTTAATCAGGGTGAATTGCTAATGTATAAAATTTACAGGAAATAAAAAGGGGCAGGATTTCTCCTGCCCCTGTATGATTAAAATTAAGCTATGAGCAAAAATTACTTTTCTGCAGAAACTTTAATTTTTACTCTGCCGGAAAACCCCTGCCCTAATTTCACATCCACAAAGAATTTTCCTACATGTTTAATGGCTTCAGGAATTTCTATTTCCTTCTTATCTACGGTGAAGCCCTTTTCTGCAATGGCATCCACTATCATTTGAGAGGTTACAGAACCGAAGAGTTTATCATCTTCCCCTGCTTTCAACTCAAATTTTAATGAGAGTTTGTCTAACTGTTTTGCCAAAGCTTCCAGATTTGCACGGGTTTTTGCATCCCTTTTTTCCTGAGCTTCAATGGCTTTTTCCGTAGAAGCAATATTATCGCGGGTGGCCTGTTTCGCCCATCCCTTGGGAATGAGATAATTACGGGCATAACCATCCTTAACGGTAAGCACTTCACCAGCGGTACCCAGGTTTTCAACGGATTGATTTAATATGATTTTCATAGAGATAATCTCCTAAAAATGGCGGGGGTCAACCGAATAGGGCAGAAGGGCAATATTGCGCGCCTGCTTTATGGCTTTTCCCAAATGCCGTTGATGTTTTGAACAGACACCGGTTACATGTCCGGGTATGATTTTGCCCTGATCAGTGATAAACTTCCGCAGGGTTTTAAATTCCTTATAATTGATTTTCTGATCAGCGTTTTCACAGAAAACACATATTCTTTTATTACTTCCAAAGGCCATAATTATTCCTCCTCACTTACGGCAGTCGTTTCATCTTCCGCCGGTTCTTGGGGTGTACTATCTTCTTCAGCAGGGGTGTCTTCTGCTGCCGTCTCTTCGGTGGTTGCAGAGTCTTTTTCAGCTGCTTCAGGGGAGGCCGCTTCAGTATTTATGTCTGAAACTATTTCTGCTGCGGATTCCATAACGGTTTCTTTATCTGCAGCCGGTTTATCGGTGGTTGATTCTTTCCTTTCCAGTTCTCTGGTTTTACCGGCAATCTGGGTTTCCAAATCTTCTTCAATTTCTTTAACAGCATCTTTTTCAATCACCGTAGTAAGATATGCCAGAATATTTGGATTATGTTCCAGCTCAACAGCAAAATCAGTTGTGCAGCTGCCTTCACCATTAAACTGTGCCAATACATAAGTTCCATATTTCTGTTTATCTATGAAATAGGCAAGTTTGCGTTTACCCCAGAATTCTGTTGTAAGAGGAGTACCGCCTGCTTTTTTTAGGGTTTCCTCAACTTCTAAAATAATATCCTTCAACCGCCCTGATTCAAGGGCGGGATGAACAATGTATAAGGTTTCGTAATAGTTCATATTTACTCCTTAATAAATTTTTAAAATAAAAACGGTGCGATAACTAATGAGACTACTGACATCAGCTTAATCAATATATTCAGTGAAGGTCCAGACGTGTCTTTAAATGGATCACCAACTGTATCACCCACTACGGCGGCTTTATGAGCATCTGAACCTTTTGTCAGAGTTTCCCCATTCACTTCAACCCCTTCTTCAATCATCTTTTTGGCATTATCCCAGGCACCCCCGGCGTTTGATTGAAAAATTGCCATGGCTACACCACTTACAGTAACCCCTGCCAATAAACCACCTAATGCCTGTGGACCCATTCCAACTAAGTTTCCTAAAAGTCCAATTAAAATGGGCGTTACAACTGCCAATAAACCGGGAAGCAACATTTCTTTAATAGCGGATTGTGTGGATATTTCAATACATCGTTCATGATCTGCCTTTGTTAATCCTGCTTCATAAGCAGATTTATCTTCATCAGACCAAGAGGATTCCTCTCCTTTTCCTAATACCTCAAGAGCTGCTTTTAATTCAGGAATATCTCTGAATTGACGACGTACTTCTTCAATCATAGCCATTGCTGCCCGACCTACAGCACCCATTGCCAATGATGAAAATAAAAACGGTAACATTGCACCTATAAATAATGCAGCCATTACGATTGGCTCTGAAATATTAATTACAAAAGGAGATTCCCCCAATTTACTTTTTATGATTTCACTAAATGCAGCAAATAATGCTAAAGTTGTTAAGGCTGCTGACCCAATTGCAAATCCTTTACCAATAGCAGCAGTCGTATTCCCTACGGCATCTAATTTATCGGTTCGTTCTCTTACCTCTGCAGGCAATCCTGCCATTTCAGCAATTCCTCCGGCATTATCTGAAATTGGTCCATAGGCATCAACCGCTAGTTGGATGCCTGTATTTGCCAGCATTCCCAAAGCTGCCATTGCAATACCATATAATCCTGCATTTTGATGGGCAAAGACAATTGCTCCTGCAATTATAATTACAGGGATAAAAGTTGATTGCATTCCTACACCTAATCCTGCAATAATATTGGTTGCGGATCCTGTGATGGATTGATCTACCACTGATTTAACTGGCTTAGTACCCGTGCCGGTATAATGTTCTGTGATCAAACCAATTCCTAACCCAGCCGCTAAACCAATAAGTGTAGCATAAAAAATACCCATGGCATTTGTATCTACGGTATTAGTAATTAATAGGTACATCACCACCACCATAATTCCGGAGGATCCAAATTCGCCAATATTCAATGCTTTCTGAGGACTGCCGCCTTCTTTCACGGAAACCATAAAGGTCCCAATAATGGAAACAATAATTCCAGCACCAGCAATATATAAGGGCAAGGTTACATAGGCTAAATCTCCAAATATTGCCCAGCCAAGTACCATTGAGCCAATAATTGCACCCACATATGATTCAAACAGGTCTGCTCCCATCCCGGCAACATCACCTACATTGTCCCCTACATTATCAGCAATAGTTGCAGGATTCAATGGATGATCTTCAGGTATTCCAGCTTCTACTTTACCAACCAAATCAGCACCCACATCAGCAGCCTTAGTATAAATACCGCCGCCAACTCTTGCAAATAATGCAATGGAAGATGCGCCTAATGAAAATCCTGTAATGGTTTGGATTAATTTTTGAGGATCAGAAAATAGGTCGCAAGAATTATATAAAACATACAACCCTGTTACACCTAAGACGCCTAAACCTACCACAGATAATCCCATAACAGATCCACCCGTAAAGGCAACATTTAATGCCGTTGCCAAGCTGGATTGTGCGGCATTGGTGGTTCGATTGTTGGCTTTTGTGGCAACTTTCATTCCCAGGAACCCTGCCAAGGCTGATGCTATTGCACCAGATAAAAATGATACAGAAACCAACCAGGAATCACCTTGATTATTTGCTGCAAATGCCAAGAGGCAAGCTACTATTACTACAAAAATTGCCAGCACCCTATATTCAGCTTTCAAAAATGCCATGGCACCATCAGCTATACTGGCGCCGATTTGTTTCATCCTGTCAGAGCCTTCATCCTGATTGTTAATCCAGTTGGTTTTCCAAAACGCATATACCATTGCCAATACACCGGCACCTAATACATAATATAAATTATCCATCTATACCTTTCTTTTTTGTTTTTTCATTAAATTTATTCATTGTTTTTTTAATTTCATGGGAAAGAAAATATTCAATTCCTTCGCATGCTTTTTCAATCATTTCATTTACTATTTCTTTTTGCTCATTCCCAAATGGGGTAAGCACATATTTTTCAGCAGGGCGCATTTCATCTTCAGTTGCAATTCCAATTCTCAAACGATTAAAATCTTCAGAACGCAATTGGTAAATGATAGACTCTATACCTTTATGTCCACCGCTGCCACCGCCCTTACGAAAACGCAGACTCCCAAGTGGTAAATCTAAATCATCATAGATCACCAGTATATCTTCAGGCTGTGCTTTAAAAAACTGCATTGCCTCAAAGAGGGGTACGCCGCTGTTATTCATAAATGACGTAGGTTTCATACAGAGCAGGTCATCCTTTTTTGCCAGGAGGTAATCCCCCTTTCCGGCTTGAAATGTCAAAGATCTGTTTTCGGCAAATCGGTCTAAAACCCAGAAGCCGAAGTTATGTTTTGTAACTGAATACTTCCTGCCGGGGTTTCCCAGTCCCACCAGGAACTGCATTATTCAGAGTCTTCTGCCTTACCGTCTCCGCCTGCTTCAGCAGAACCTTCTTCCGCTTCACCTTCTGCAGGAGCACCTTCCTCATCCATAAAGGCTTCATCTTCTTCAACTGCAGCCACAGGCTCAACTTCTTTCATAGCATGAGTTACTGAAGCTAAAACGGTATCTTCAGGAGTTACCAAAGTAAATTTTGCATCCAAAGGAATGCTGCCTACATTCATGGCATCACCCAGGTGCAAATCTGAAACATCAGCCTCAATAAACTCAGGAATATCTCCCGGCAGACATTGAATTTCAATTTCATTAGTGGCATGATTTAATACACCACCGTCTTCCTTTACTCCAATGGCATCACCCGTTAAATGCACCACCACCTTCACTGTAACTGCCTGATCCATTTTCACCCCGTAAAGATCAATATGCAGTACCTGTTCGGTAACAGGGTGGTATTGTACCGACTTAAACAAAACCGTCTGTTTTTTACCGCCTACGGATATATTGAAAATCCTGGCACCGGATTTTACTGCTTCATGATAAGCATGCTGGGTAATTAAAATGGGGGTACTTGCCTTAGAGGTTGCCGAATAATACACACCGGGAATTTTACCATCCCTGCGCAGTTGTTTTACTCCCTGCTTGGTGGTTTCGTCCCGCTTTTCTAAATCAATTTTATGTTCGTTTGCCACTGTTTTACTCCTGGTTTCTAATTAAATTCATGGAACATGGAACTCAGCGAGGTTCCTTCCACAATTCTCTTAATGGATTCACCAAAAACTTCCGCTACGGAAATGATTTCCAGTTTATCAAATTCTTGATTTTCATTCAGTTTAATGGTGTCACATACAATCACCTTTGAAATAGGGGACTGTTTTAATTTTTTAATTGCTCCACCTGATAATACAGGATGGGTTGCTACAGCGATAACGGATTTCGCACCTTCGTTCATGGCGGTTTGGGCTGCATTGCAAAGGGTACCTGCTGTGTCTATCATATCATCAATTATGATCACATCTCTGTCTTTCAGATCACCCACCAGATTTGCTACTTCGGCTTCATTGGCTTTGGGTCGGCGTTTATCAATAAGGGCAAACCCCACATTTAGCTTTTTTGCATAGGATTGGCTCATTTTAGCAGAGCCTACATCAGGAGCCAATACCACACCGGTCTCCTCATTCAAATTCAATTCTTTCAGTTTCTGCATTAATACCATCCTTGAATAGAGATGGTCAAAGGGTACATTTGCAAAGCCCTGAATTTGTGCTGAGTGGAGGTCCATGGTAATGATTCGGCTCACTCCCACTGCGGTAATCATATCCAGCATGAGACGGGCTGAGATAGGCACACGGGGACGGTCTTTTCTATCCTGTCTGCCATACCCAAAATAGGGAATGACTGCCACCACATTATGAGCGGAAGCACGGCGGGCAGCATCTAATACAAGCAGCAGCTCCAGTATGTTTTCTGCAGGAGGATTGGTGGATTGAATAATGAAGACATCCTCATTGCGGATGTTTTCTTCAAACGCCACGGATAACTCGCCGTCACTGAAAGTCTGGATATCCAGTTTGCCCAGTGGAATGCCTAAGCTGTCAGCTATTCCCTGCCCCAGTTCGGGATTTGATCTGCCGGTAAATACCTTCATTTATGCTGGGGGACAGGGAGTCGAACCCCGATCCCATGGACCAAAACCATGTGTCCTACCATTGAACGATCCCCCAAATATTTTT
>CAZKEL010000019.1:0-38553 GCA_964551815.1 uncultured bacterium | reverse complement strand
GATATTAAAAATTGTAACTTTATTGAAAATACTACTTATGGATTAGGAATTTATAGCGAGTCTCCTACCTGCAATGTAAGTTATACCAATGCCTGGGGAAACGGAGAAGCAGCCTGGTCTGAAAACTGCCCTGGCTGAGGGAACATTTGGACTCCGTGGGAGCCCTCAGGTGAAGGAATACAAGAAAATAATCCTCTTTTTATAGACTTAGGAAACTGGGATTTTAATTACCAGTCAAACTCTCCCTGTATCAATACTGGCGACCCTGCAGAAGTTGATCCTGACGGATCAGTCAGAGATATTGGTGCAAGGTGGTATGGTGAAGATTCAATCCAGCCGGGAGATTGTAACGGCGATGGAATCCCCAATATCATTGATATTGTTTTGGTAATTAACGATTGTATCTTAGGGGGTGAAACTGACTGTAGCTGCGGCGATCTAAATCAGGACGGTATGATTAATGTACTGGATATCGTCCAGTTGGTGAATCAAATTCTCACTCCTTAATCCAGTAATTCCCCAGATTTCATAACATTCAATATACGGTCAGAACCGGCCCAATAGGGGATCTCCTGCAATTGGGATATTTCCCAGAATAACAAATCAGCCTGAAATCCTTCTTTTATCACCCCAAGTCTATTTTCTCTTTTCACTGCCTTAGCAGCATTAAAAGTCACTGCTTTCAAACATTCTTCAAGCGTTAATCCACAGTACAAATTGGCTATAGTGAAAATGAGTGGTATTGACTGAATAGTACAGGATCCGGGATTAAAATCTG
Source organism: uncultured bacterium (assembly GCA_964551815.1). GTDB lineage: Bacteria > Fidelibacterota > Marinisomatia > SCGC-AAA003-L08 > D37C17 > D37C17. Next base: position 37,775 of record CAZKEL010000019.1, on the reverse strand, counting down.
AAGCAATAGCTACTTCACAACCGGCATCAATTAATTTTCTTCCGGGAGCAAATTCAGTTTTCCCCAAGTACAAGGTTGTCCCCGGCAGAAGGGTAGCAATCACACCAGACTCTGCAAGTTTTGTAATACCTCTCTCACTTACTGCCATCAGGTGATCTGCTGATGCTGCTCCTAATTCTGCTGCTAATTCTGCTGCACCAGAATCTACAAATTCGTCAGCATGTAACCTGGGAGTAAGATTATGTTCTTTGGCAGTTTCCAGTATTCTTCTGGATTGTTCTACAGAAAAATACCCTTCTTCACAAAAAACATCACAAAATTCTGCAAGATTTTCCTCTGCAACTGCTGGAATCATTTCATTACAAATTAAGCCAATATAGGCTTCCGGGTCAGAAAGGAATTCAGGAGGAAAGGCATGGGCACCCATAAAGGTGGGGACGATTTCTAACTTTGTAGATTCTGACATTCTCTTTAATACACGCAGAGATTTTAACTCATCCTCCACTGTTAATCCATAACCTGATTTTGCCTCAATGGTGGTCGTTCCATGGGCTAAAAAGAAATTCATTCTTTCCAGGCATTCCTCAAATAATTGGTCCTCTGTAGCATTTCTGACAGCATTAATTGAGGAGAGAATCCCTCCTCCTCTTTGTGCAATTTCTTCATAGGATTTCCCTTCAATGCGCAATTCAAACTCATTGGCACGGTTTCCTGAAAATACAGGATGGGTATGAGAGTCTATAAATCCCGGAGTGATAAGTGCACCATCTGCATCTACTTCTTCCTCGGCAGAGGATACCTTTTCTGTTATTTGTGATATAACTCCGTCTTCAATTAACAATTCAATATTTGACAGAGTTTTAAGGGAATTTGATTCAATATCCCAGGTTACCAGGGAGCCAATATTTGTAATTTTGGTTCTCAAGCTGTGTGACCTATGACAACATGGGAATATTTAATTTTCGTTCTTTGGCAATCTGAACTGCTCTTTCATAGCCAGCATCCACATGGCGGGCAACTCCCATTCCAGGGTCATTAGTGAGTACTCTATTCAGCCTTTCCTTCATTTCAGGAGTACCATCTGCTACGATGACGACACCTGCATGAATTGCCAATCCCATGCCTACACCACCGCCATGATGGACGGAGGTCCAACTGGTTCCTCCTGCTGTGCTAACCAGTGCATTGAGAATCGGCCAATCTGCTACTGCATCTGACCCATCCTTCATGGCTTCTGTCTCCCTGTTGGGTGATGCCACCGATCCCGCATCTAAATGGTCTCTGCCAATCACTATGGGTGCTTGCAATTCTCCGGACGCCACCATATCATTAATGGCTTCACCAAAGAGATTCCTTTCTCTGTATCCCAACCAACAGATTCTGGAGGGTAAACCTTGAAATTGGACTTTCTTCTGTGCCATTTGTATCCAACGGTGCAGAGCTTCATCTTCAGGGAATAATTCTAATACTTTTGCATCTGTTTTATAAATATCCTCAGGATCTCCGGACAATGCTACCCAGCGGAAGGGCCCTTTTCCTTCACAAAACAGAGGGCGGATAAATGCCGGTACAAATCCCGGAAAATTAAAAGCATTATCTACTCCTCCATTTTCTTTAGCCTGCCCTCTCAGATTATTTCCATAATCGAATGTGATTGCTCCGGCTTTCTGCAAATCCAGCATTGCCTGGCAGTGGACAGCCATGGAATGATAACTCATCTTGATATAGGCATCAGGATTAGATTCCCGTAGCCTTACTGCCTCTTCAAGGGAAACTCCATGAGGTACATAGCCATTAAGCTCATCGTGGGCAGAGGTCTGATCTGTCACCACTTCTGGAATTACCTTTCTTTTTACAAATTCAGGGAAAATATCAGCACAATTTCCCAATAGACCAATAGAGACTGCTTCACCCTTTTCTTTGGCATTTAGTGCAATTTCCAACGCTTCCTCCAGATTATCAGTAGAAGTATCCAAGTATCCTGTTTCTAATCTGCGTTGAATTCGATGAGGGTCCACTTCAACGGTGATATTGACTCCCTCATTCATGGTAACAGCAAGGGGTTGAGCACCGCCCATACCTCCTAACCCCCCGGTGAGTGTAAGGGTTCCTTTCAGCGAGCCGTTAAAATGTTGATTGGCCAACTCTGCCAGAGTTTCATAGGTCCCCTGCAGAATTCCCTGGGTACCGATATAAATCCAACTGCCGGCAGTCATTTGGCCATACATCATTAAACCCTTTTTATCCAGCTCCCTAAAATGCTCCCAATTTGCCCAATGGGGAACTAACATAGAATTTGAAATGAGCACTCTGGGGGAATGAGGATGGGTTTTAAAGACTGCCACAGGTTTTCCGGACTGAATTAGAAGAGTCTCATCATTTTCCAGTTCAGTGAGACTATTGAGGATGGCATGGTAGGATTCCCAATTGCGGGCGGCTTTCCCCAATCCTCCATATACGATGAGTTCCTCCGGGTTTTCTGCGTTATCCGCATCCAGATTATTCTGAATCATACGATAGGCTGCTTCCTGCTGCCAACCCTTGCAAGTGAGTTTCTTTCCCGTTGGTGCTTTAATATTTTTTAATGGATTCATCCTCAGGTTCTTGAATATAGTTAATCAAAAGTTGGTTGTCCCAGTGCCTTAGTAACAGGGAGAAACCAATCCAGGTTATGTTTATGAGAATCATAGGAAAATACTGAGACACCTTGAAACCCATTTAACCTTGCCAGTAATATTTTGTCTGCTGCAGACTGTGCATCCTGATTATAGGTGGAAACTCCCATTATCACATATTGCAAATCTTCCTGATCCAGATGGGCTTTCATAATTTGCACCGAATTATTATAATCCTTTATCTCTTTAAAATAATTCATAGGAACTACAAAATCTATGATGCCTCTTTGCACCCAGCTTTTCCAATCTTGATACCATCTGTAGCGAGCTTCAATTAAATTTGGTTTTACAGCAGCAGATAATTTGATATCCTTTCCTGATTGATGAATTTCATTAAAAACCCCTTCCACGAGATCGGATACTGCCTGCACCCGGTATTGGTCCCAAGCGATATGCATAGAATCTACAAATTCCTGATTCCAGCCGAAACGAGTGGAGATGATTCCTCTTACAATATCTCTGGGATTAATATTATAAATATCTTCAAATTTTTTCATTCCCGTCTTATTATAGCCATACATTTCATCGTGAAAGCGGATATAATCTAAATGAATTCCGTCAATATTATAATTTTCCATCAATTCAGCATGGAGTGATAAGAGATAGGGATTCACTTCAGGGTGGATTGGAGATAAATAGACTCCCTCCCATTGGGGAGACTGAGGCTCAGACAATTTAATCTGTGAATCCATTTTCCCATGAATATTAGCTTCAGTCCACTCTTTGTTAGTATGATAGATATGGTTCGCATTTTCAGGAGAATATTTAGAAGACCAGAGAATATAGGAATTCATCCAGGCATGTACCTCAATTCCAAGAGCGTGACCTAAGGTTAAGGCATATTCAAGAGGATCAAATTCTGCTGCAATTTTAGGATGTTTGGGTACCAGATTGGATTCATAAAATGCATACCCTCTCCCGCGTACCTGCAGGAATACAATATCATACCCTGATTTATAGGCATACACCAATGCAGAATCAATCATCTCTTCAGAGTACATGCTCTCCCTGACCACCCATAGACAGCGCGTATCTAAATCAGATAATTGACTATAAGCAAATTGATTTGGAAAAAAAAACAGGACAGTGAAAATCAAAGTCCTGTAGAATTGTTGGATGTTCAGATTCAATTGAAAAACTTCAGTTAATCGTTTTCCTAATCTTTGTCTCCCTTATCCTTCTCTGCAGTATCTTCGGCCGCTTCTTCCACAACAGCAGGCGCAATATCCACAAACTCAATTAAGGATACAGGGGCGTTATCATTTTTCCGATTGTCTAATTTGATGAGCCGTGTATAACCACCGTTCCTGTCTTTGTAAACGGGAGCAATATCATGAATAAGAATATTCGCAATTTCTTTGCTTCGTTTACCCAGAATTCTTTTTTGAATGAGTCTTCGTCCATGAACATCATCCCGCTTTGCATGAGTAACCAGTCTTTCCACAAACCCCCGCAACTCTTTACTTTTAGCTTCAGTGGTCTGAATTTTTTTATGGATTACCAGGGAGGATGCCAAATTGCTCATCAATGCCTTCCGGTGGCTGGCAGTCCTGTTAAGTTTCCGTCCTTTTTTCTGGTGGCGCATTATTCCTACTCTTGTTCTAAGTATTGATTGACATCCATGCCGAAGTGAAGTTCTAATTCACCCAGTTTTTCTTGAAGTTCAGTCAATGATTTACGACCGAAATTCTTAAACTTCAACATTTCAGATTCTTCTTTTGATACCAGTTCACTAATGGTTCTTATTCCTGCAGCTTGGAGACAATTATGACTTCTCACGGAAAGTTCCATTTCATCAATGGACTTCGTTAGAATGCCTTTGATCTCTAAGGCTTCATTAATTTCTTCTTCATTGACCGCTTTAATAGCAGATGAATCATTAAACATGAAGTAAGCGAGCTGTTGACGGGTAATACTGGCTGCATGATTCATGGCATCTTTTGGAGTGGTAGAACCATCTGAATAGATTTCCATGGTTAAGCGCTCATGCCCTTCAGTAGATGTTGCAATTGGTTGTACATCCCAAGATACTTTAGTAATAGGATTGAAAATAGCATCAATGGGAATAGTACCAATGGTATCGTCTTTTCTTTTGTTTTTAATTGCAGGAGAATATCCTTTGCCTCTGGAAATTCTGATTTCAAATACCAGAGTTTTTTCTTCTGTAATGGTTGCGATGTGATGATCAGGGTTCAGTACCTCAAACATTTTGGCAACATTGCTGATGTCTGCTCCCGTAAACTTACAGGGCCCATGAAGTTCAACTAAAATCAATTCTGGACCTTCGTCAACCATTCTAAAGCGAACATCTTTCAGATTTAGAATAATATCAGCAACATCTTCTAAAACGCCGTCAATTGTAGTAAACTCATGAGCAACTCCATCAATTTTTATTGAAGTAATTGCAGCTCCCGGTATGGAAGTTAACAAGGTTCTTCTCAAAGAATTACCAATCGTAACTCCGTAACCTCTGTCAAATGGTTCAGCCACAACTTTGGTGTGAGTTTTGGATTCTTCGAGAAATTGGATATCTATATTCTGAAAATACTTATTGCTTGCCATATTTTTATCTTTACCTTTTAATTATTTGGAATAAAGTTCTACTACTAGTTGTTCTTCAACCGGCTCTTCAATTTGGTCTCTTTCAGGGACACTCTCAAAGGTACCGGTCAATTTTGCTTTATCCAGAGAAAGCCAGGGTTTTGGGTTATCTCCCTGTACTGTTCTCATGGACTCCTGAAATATTTCAAGTTTTTTACTTTTATCCCTCACCTGAATTACATCTCCCGGAGACAGACTAAAGGAGGGGATATTTACAATTCTGTTGTTTACCAGAAAATGTTTATGGTTCACTAATTGACGGGCACTACTTCGGGTAGGTGCTAAGCCAAGTCTATAAACCGTATTATCCAAACGGGATTCAAGCATAATTAAAAGATTATGTCCTGTAGGCCCCATTTTTATTACAGCTTTTTTAAAATAGTTTCTGAATTGTTTTTCCAGAACACCGTATAAATATTTAATCCGTTGTTTCTCCCGCAGCTGAACGCCATAATTTGAAAGCTTACCCCTTCTTCCCTGGCCGTGTTGACCGGGAGGATAATTCTTACGGATATTCCCAAATTTTGGAGATTCGAAAACTGGGAATTCCAATCTTCTGCAAATTCTAGCTCTTGGTCCGGTATATCTTGCCATATTTTTCCTTTAGGTTACACTCTTCTTTTCTTTGGAGGTCTGCATCCGTTATGAGGAATAGGAGTGACATCCATAATTGCTGTAATGTTTAATCCTGCTGCTCTTAATGCTCTCACAGCGGCTTCTCTTCCCCCACCTGGTCCTTTTACCCGAACCTCAATGGTTGCTAGTCCTAATGCCATAGCGTCTTCAGCAGCTTTTTTAGCTGCTTCAGTGGCAGCAAAGGGAGTACTTTTCCGAGAGCCTTTAAATCCTAAAGTGCCAGCACTGCACCATGAAACCGCATTACCAAATTTATCCGTTAATGTAACGATAGTATTATTAAAAGTTGCTTTTACGAACCCTATACCAATAGGGTCAACTTTTGCTCTTTTCTTCTTTTTTTTAGGTCCAGCCAATGAAATTCCTCTCTAGTTAAACTGCTTTTTTCTTTCCGGCGATAGTTTTCTTTTTCCCCTTACGGGTGCGGGCATTGTTTTTTGTATTTTGTCCGCGGGTGGGTAGTCCTCTGCGATGTCGAAGCCCCCGATAAGATCCAATATCCATCAGCCGTTTGATATTTCTTGAGTTTTGCCCTCTGAGTTCTCCCTCAACCTGGAGGGCGTCACCAATCGCATTCCGAATTGATAACAGTTGTTCCTCATTTAATTCATGTACCCGTGTATCTGGATTTACCCCACTGGACTCCAAAATTTTTGAAGAGAGGGTATGTCCAATTCCATAAATATACGGAAGAGCATATTCAATTTTTTTATTTCTTGGTAAATCTATTCCTGCAATACGAGCCAATGATCTATCTCCTATCCCTGTCTCTGTTTATGTTTCGGATTTTCGCAAATCACACGAATGACGCCATGGCGTTTGATTACCTGGCATTTATTACAAATCTTTTTTACTGATGCGCGTACTTTCATAATTATTTATATCTATAAGTTATTCTTCCCCTGCTTAAATCATAGGGAGATAATTCTAACTTCACCGTATCACCGGGAAGTATTTTAATATAGTGCATTCTCATTTTTCCAGAAACATGGGCCAGTACTTCATGACCATTTTCTAATTTCACTCTGAACATTGCGTTAGGCAATGTCTCGGTGATTTCTCCATCAACTTCTATTGCGGCTTCTTTAGCCATCAGATTGTAAGTATCCTTGCTCCTGCTTCTGTAACGGTTATTGTATGCTCAAAATGAGCTGATGGTTTTCCGTCATTTGTACAGACAGTCCAGCCATCCTTTTTTGTAAAAACATCAGGTGTTCCCATATTGATCATCGGTTCAATGGCAAAACACATTCCTGCCTGAATTATGGGTCCTTTGCCTGCCTTACCGAAATTGGGAATCTGCGGTTCTTCATGGAGTTTTGTTCCAATACCATGTCCCACCAGTTCACGTACCACCCCATATCCATGAGATTCAGCTTTGATTTGAACTGCGGCACCAATATCACCAATGCGGTTCCCCGGTTGAGCCTGTTGTATCGCTTCATCAAGACAAGCTTTGGTTACCTCCATTAACTCCTTTTTTTCTGTGGATACACTCCCCACAGCAAAGGACTTAGCATGGTCTCCATAAAAACCGTGGATATAACTGCCCACATCAATAGAAACAATTTCACCTTCAGCCAACTTCCGATTTGTTGGAATCCCGTGAACCACTTCATCTTCAACGGAGATACATAAAGTGGCAGGGTATCCATAGAGTCCTTTAAAGCCGGGTTCTGCCCCTTTAGAGCGAATGAACTTTTCTGCTTCTCGATCTAACTCCAGGGTGGAAACTCCTGGTTCAACCATCTCCTCCATGAGGAAGAGTGTATCCTTTACGATTTGACAGGCCTGTGAAATTTTTTCAATTTCACCAGCGCTGCGTATATGTATCACTGCAGCTTATTCAGGAATCGGGAAGTTACCTTCTTCTGTCCCGACCCTTGATCTTTCCTGATTTCAAAAAGCCATCGTAGTGCCGCATGAGTAATTGCGATTCAATTTGCTGCAATGTATCCAGTGCAACACCAACGATAATTAATAAACTTGTTCCGCCATAAAAACTGGCTAAGGAATAATCCACATTAAAAAAACCGGATAAAAATGTGGGAAATACTGCTATGAGAGCCAGAAACACTGATGCAGGTAAAGTGACCCTGGTTAGAATATGATCAATATAATCCGAAGTTGATTTCCCCGGTCGAACTCCTGGAATAAACCCACCCTGCTTTTTCATATTGTCAGCCACATCTACAGGATTAAAGGCAATCGCTGTATAAAAGTAAGTAAAAATGATAATTAAAAATGCAAAGAACAATGAATACACTATATGAGTAGGAGCAAACACTCTCACCAGCCAATCCCCGAAACCATTTCCTTGTGGAAAAAATGAGGCCAGGGTACTGGGAATAAACATGAGTGCCTGAGCAAAAATTATGGGCATTACTCCCGCTGTTAGAATTCTTAATGGAATATGTGTTGCCTGACCGCCATATACCTTCCTGCCTACTACCCGCTTTGCATATTGTACAGGAATCTTTCTCACCCCAGTTGTCACAGCAACCACCACCAGAGTAATGGCAAACATGAGAACCAATAGTAAAATATTTTCAAAGGGATTGGAAAGTCCGTTTTGAATTTGAATAAATTGTGATCTGAATACACTTGGGGCTCCGGCGATAATACCCACCATGATAATCAGTGAAATACCATTACCAATGCCATGATCGGAAATTTGTTCGCCCAGCCACATTACAAAAATCACACCGGTAACCATGGTGAGAATAGTAACAAAATAAAACACAAAATTTGCCTCGGGAACAACTGGGCCCACATTAGTGGTCTGACTGGAAAGGAACACCGACATACCAATTGCCTGCAAAGAGGCTATCATTACAGTTCCATATCGAGTGATTTGAATGATCTTCTTTCTGCCTTCTTCCCCTTCCTTTTGGAGTCTTTGGAAATAGGGGATAACTGCACCAAGCAGCTGAATGATAATGGATGCAGAAATATAGGGCATAATCCCCAAAGCAAAAATAGATGCTTGTGTAAAAAAGCCTCCTGCAAACATATCATACAGACCCAGAAGAGAATTTGAGTAACCTTGCATCATGGCAGCCAGGGCATCTTTATCAATTCCCGGTATCGGTACCTTTCCACCTAATCTATAGACAAGAAGCAACAATCCGGTAAAGACCAGCTTTTTTCTCAGATCAGGTATCTTAAAAATATTGAGGAATTTCTCCATCATTTGAATATAGCTTTGCCTCCGGCCTTTTCAAGTTTTTCAATGGCTGATTTACTAAATGAGTCTGCAGTGATCTCTAAAGCTTTTGTCACTTCACCATTACCCAAAACCTTAACAGGTATATCCACTTTTTTCACCACCCCTTTTTCAAAGAGAATTTCTGGCGTCACCTGATCAACATCTAATTGAGCAATTCTTTCTAAATTCACAATCTGGACCTCTTTTCTGAAGCCATAGTTAGAAAATCCTCTTTTAGGAAGTCTGCGCATAAGGGGAGTCTGACCACCTTCAAAATGAAATTTAGCCTTAGTACCTGATCGGGAATGGTATCCTTTATGTCCCTTACCAGCTGTTCTACCCTGACCAGATCCGTTGCCACGGCCGATTCTTTTAGAAGAACGAACTGACCCTTCAGCCGGTGTTAACTTACCTAAGTCCATTACACTTCCTCCACTTTTACCAGGTGGTTAACAGCAGTGACCATACCTTTAATGGCAGGTGTCTCTGTTTTTACAACTGAACTATTCATTTTTTTTAATCCCAACGCGGTAAGGGTATCCTTAGTTCTCTGGCGGTAACCAATGGGAGATTTCACTTGAGTGATTTTTATTTTCTTTTCAGCCATTATACAAATAATTCTTTTAGGGTTACGCCTCTTTGCCGTGACACTTTCAGAGGATCTCTTAAGTCTCTAAGCCCCTGTTCTACAGCCTTAACTACATTAATGGCATTGGTAGAACCGGTATTCTTTGAGAGAATATTAGAAATTCCAACCTGCTCTAAGACTGCCCGGACAGGCCCACCAGCAATAATACCGGTACCAGGAGAAGCAGGTTTCAGCATTAACCGAACAGCCCCGTACTTGATATCTATCCTGTGAGGAATAGTGCCATTAATCAGGGGAGCTCTGAAAATTCTTTTCTTAGCATTTTCCCGGGCTTTATTTACGGCAGCGGCTACTTCATTTGCTTTTCCAAACCCAATACCTACATGACCCTTGCCATCTCCTACAACCACCACGGAATTAAACCGCATAGATCTTCCACCAGTAGTTGCCTTAGAAACACGGTTAATACAAACAACCGTTTCTTCTTTTAATTCCAGTTCAGTGGGATTTACAAAAGTACTCACTTAATTTCTCCCTTAAATTGTAATATCAGCAGAACGAACTGCTTCAGTAAATGCTTTAATCCGCCCATGATATTGGTACCCGTTTCTATCGAAAATTGCTCTTTCAATTTTGGCTTTTTTCATTTTTTCAGCAATGGATTCTCCAACAACCTTACTCTTTTCAATTTTCCCTTGGGCTTTGGTAATTGAAGATTTTAAATCTTTATCCATGCTGGATGCAGAAAGGATGGTTGTGTTATTGCCATCATCCACCAGCTGAGCATAGATATTTGAGTTTGAACGAAAAACCACTAATCTGGGTAGATTATTTCTATTTTTCTGTTTCAGGTTATATTTAACCCGTGCCCGCTTTTTCAACCAACTGCTATATTTATTTTTAATTGCCATTTTATGCTCCCGCTCCGATTGACTTACCTGCTTTTCTTCTTACATATTCATCCGAATATTTGATACCCTTGCCTTTATAGGGTTCAGGTTTTCTTAATTCTCTGATATTGGCAGCAACCTGGCCAACTTCCTGTTTATTAATTCCCTTAATCAAAACTGTATTTGCATTAGGAGTTTCAAAGGTTATCCCTTCCGGTTTCTCATAATAGATGGGATGAGAAAATCCTAAATTCAACAATAGAAAATTCCCTTTGGATGCATCTGCTGAATATCCTACCCCTACCAGATTTAATTCTTTTTGATAGCCATTTGTGACACCCTCAACCATATTGGCAATGAGTACCCGCGTTAAGCCATGAAGTTCCCGCTGTCTTTTTTCATCAGAGGACCGGGTTACTATCACTTCATTTTTTTCAATGGCAACTTGCGCATCAGAGTCAATTATCTGAGATAGTTCCCCTAGTTTACCCTTCACATATATTTCATTTTCCTTCCGGGTAATTTCTACACCATCAGGAATTGGAATTGGTTGTTTTCCTATATTCGACATTTCTTAAATTCTCGCCTTTACCAAACTTGGCATAATACTTCGCCACCTACCTTTAAAAGTTTTGCTTTCTTGTCAGACACAACGCCCTTTGAAGTAGATAGAATTGACACTCCCATTCCGTTAAGAACCCGGGGAATATTATCGGTTGAAACATAGCGTCTGCACCCTGGTTTACTGAAACGTTGAATACCATGAATGACAGGTTTCTTATTATAATCGAAGTTTAAAAATATCCGCAGGGTACTCTGCTTATTATCAGGGATGAGAATAAAATCACGGATAAATTTTTCTTCCTTTAAAACAAAGGAAATTCGTTTCTTTAAATTTGATGCAGGAATATCTACCCAATTCTTTTTCGCACTTTGTGCATTTCGAATACGGGTAAGATAATCAGCAATTGGATCAGTCATTGACATATATTTCTCCTACCAACTGGCTTTTCTAACGCCAGGGATAAATCCTTTTAAAGCCATTTCTCTGAAACAAATTCTGCAAAGCCCAAACCTCTTGTAAACAGAATGAGGACGACCGCAATTGTTACAGCGGGTATATTTCCTTGTTGAAAATTTTGGTTTCTTTTGAGCTTTTACAATGAGTGCTTTTCTTGCCATTATGCTTCAGCGCCTTCTACTTTTTTTCTCTTTTGGCGGATGGGAAGTCCCAGAGAGACCAACAGTTCATAGGCTTCTTCATCCGTTTGTCCCGTGGTAACTATTGAAATATTCAATCCACGGATATTATTCACTTTATCATAGTTGATTTCAGGGAATATAATTTGTTCATTTACACCAAAATTATAGTTTCCTCTTCCATCAAACCCTTTGTTTGGTAATCCTCTGAAATCTCTGATTCTGGGGGATGCTACAGAAATAAATCTGTCAAGGAATTCATACATCCTGTCAGAGCGGAGTGTAACCCTTGTCCCTACAGGATCACCTTCACGAATTTTAAAATTTGAAATAGCATTTTTGGCACGGGTGACTACTGCTTTTTGCCCTGCAATCGTGGAGAGTTCTTCCACACCTGAAGTGAGCCAATTTGCATGATCTTTAGCTTCCCCTATGCCCATGTTCAATACTATTTTTTCCAATTTAGGAACCCGCATGACATTCTTTATACCGAGGCGGTCAGCAATGAATTGCTGAACCACATCATTATATTTTACTAACAGGCGGGGTTGATACTCAGATATTTTTGCCATTTTTAGTTTATTACTTCACCTGTGCTTTTTGCAATTTTAACTTTTCTTCCATCGTCGAGAGTTTTATATCCCACCCGGGTTGGCTCATCACCTGCAACCAGCATAATATTAGATATATGGATGGAAGCTTCTTTTTCTATAATGCCTCCCTGTGGATTATCCTGTGTTGGCCTTGCATGTTTCTTTACAATATTCACCCCTTCAACAACCACACGATCTTTATCCAGGAATACTTTGATTACCCGACCCTGTTTTCCAGAGTCACTACCGGTAATCACTTTTACGATGTCACCTTTTTTAATTTTCATTCTTATAATACCTCAGGGGCAAGAGACAGAATTTTCATGAATCTCTTCTCCCTTAATTCTCTGGCAACCGGACCAAAAACACGGGTGCCTTTAGGTTCCTGCTGACCATCAATTAATACAGCGGCATTTTCGTCAAAACGGATATAAGAACCGTCCCTTCTGCGGCGCTCTTTTTTGGTTCTCACAACCACCGCATGGGAAATATCTCCCTTTTTTACTACACCACCGGGAATTGCCTTCTTAACAGATACGATGATTGTATCACCCACATGAGCATACCTCCTGCCGGTACCCCCCACTACGCGAATGCACTGAATGATCTTTGCACCCGTATTATCTGCTACTTTTAGTTTTGTTTCCTGCTGTATCATTAATCTTTAAATCTCTACTGCGCTTTCTTCAACTTTGTTCAATCTCCACCTTTTCAACTTGCTTTTTGGTCTGCACTCAATAATGCTAACCACATCGCCGGTATTACAAAGGTTTTCAGGATCATGAACATAATATTTTTTAGATTGGGTTACATATTTCTTATATATAGGATGAGGTCCACGGGTATCAATTTGTACAACGGCAGTTTTACTCATTTTGGATTCGAGTACTCTACCTGTAAGTTGTTTTCTGTTTTCTTTTGCCAAAATTAATTTCCTCTTTTCCCTAATTCAAATTCCCTGATTACGGTTTTAACCTGGGCAATTTCTTTTTTTAATAAGCTGATAGCCTGAGGGTGTTCTAATTGCTGCAAGGCTTTTTGAAACTTAAGATTCACAAGAGCCTCCTGATTATCTATCAGTTTCTTTTTCAAATCATCCTGGCTTAATTTTTTTAATTCACTTTTTTTCACAGTGATTCCCTTAATTACCTAATTCCCGTCTTCCTACAGTTTTAGTTTTTATCGGCAGCTTATAGGAACATAGCTTGAAAGTTTCTTCAGCCGCTTTTTCATCTAACCCTTCTATTTCAAACAGTATCCTACCCGGCTTCACCACAGCAACCCAATATTCAGGCGACCCTTTACCTTTTCCCATCCTGGTTTCAGCAGGCTTTTTTGTAATAGATTTATCGGGGAAAATTCTAATCCACATTCTGCCGATTTTTCTCACCTTTCTTGAAATGGTTATACGGGCAGATTCAATTTGCCTACTGGTAATCCATCCGGCTTCTAAGGCTTTTAATCCATAGGATCCAAAAGAAACATAATCACCGGAATTTGCCATTCCTTTTCTACGCCCCTTCTGGGTTTTTCTGTATTTAATTTTTCTTGGTGCTAACACAATATTTACCTGTTAATTTCTTTTTTCACCTGTATAAATCCATACTTTCACACCAATGATTCCATAGGATGTATGAGATTCATTCAGTGTATAATCTATATCTGCCCTTAGTGTATGCAGAGGAACCCGTCCTTCACGGTAGGTTTCAGAACGTGCAATTTCATTCCCATTCAGTCTGCCTGAAACACAAATTCTAATACCTTCCGCTCCCATACTCATAGTTGATTGAATGGCTTTTTTTACAGCTCGGCGGTAATTCACTTTTTTCTCTAACTGCTGGGCAATGTTTTGTCCAACCAACTCAGCCCTCAATCCGGGTCGCTTGATTTCTGAAACATTTATATTCACATTATAACCCATGTATTTTTTCAACTCAGCCTTCAACGCCTCAACCTCAGTACCTCCACGGCCAATCACAATTCCGGGTCTGGCAGTATGTATAGTGACTGTCACCCGCTTAGGGGTTCTGGAAATTTCAATTCTGGATATACTGGCATGGTTTAATCTGTTTTTAATATAATTTCTTAGAATTATATCTTCATGCAGTTTAGCTGCATAATTTTTTTCATCAAACCAAACAGAGTCCCAACTCCGGTTGATCCCTAATCTAAGTCCTATTGGATTGGTTTTCTGTCCCAAAATTATCCTCGTTTAATTTTTTTCATCTGAAATTACAATTGTTAAATGGCTGGTGCGTTTTAAAATTCGCGTAGCCCTTCCCATAGCCGCAGGGCGAAACCTTTTCATAGTTGGCCCCTGATTAATATAAGCTTCCTTAATATATAAATTGTCCGCATCAAAACTCTCTTCAGAATTTTGCAAATTGGCAACTGCCGAAGAAATGGTTTTATAAATGTTCTTTGCAGCTTTTTTATTGGTGAAGCTCAATAAATTCAATGCATCATTCACTTTCGCATTTTTAACTTCATCCAAAACCAGTCTGACTTTTTTGGCAGACTGCCGAATATCCATTTTTGAAGTTGCTTCCATATTAGGCCTTTCTATCTCCTGAATGCTGCCTGAATACTCTTGTGGGAGCAAATTCACCTAACTTATGCCCCACCATATTTTCAGATACATACACAGGAATAAATTTATTTCCATTATGAACGGCAAAGGTATGCCCCACAAAAACTGGAGAGATAGTCGATCTCCTGGACCAGGTCTTAATCACTTTTTTCTTGCCACCTTGTCCCATATCTTTAACTTTTTTTACTAATTTAGGATCAACGAAAGGTCCTTTTTTCAAAGATCTCGGCACCTGTTATTTCCTCCTCTTCACGATATATCTGTCAGAAACTTTATTCTTTTTCCTGGTTCTGAATCCTTTAGCAGGTGTACCCCAGGGAGACACAGGATGTCTGCCACCGGAGGTTCGACCTTCACCACCACCATGAGGATGATCTACAGGATTCATAGCCACTCCACGAACCTTGGGTCGCTTACCTAACCAGCGAGAACGACCTGCTTTACCAATTGTAATGTTTTCGTGGCTTTTATTACCAACCGTTCCAATAGTTGCAAGGCAGTTTTCAGATACCATACGCATTTCACCAGATGGCAGCTTCAATGTTACCATTCCAGCCTCACTTGCCATAATCCTGGCATAAGACCCTGCACTTCTTGCCATTTGTGCACCTTTGCCAGGCTTTAATTCTATATTGTGAATGAGAAGCCCTTCAGGAATCTTTCCAATGGGCATGGCATTACCTGTTTTAAAGGGTATTTGACCTTCAATGGAAGAAATGACCTTATCACCGACTTTGATTCCATCAGGAGCTATAATGTACCTCTTTTCACCGTCTTCATAAGAAACCAATGCAATTCTCGGAGACCGATTCGGATCATATTCAATAGATTCAATAACGCCTGCCGCATCAAACTTATTGCGCTTAAAATCAATAAGGCGATAACGCCTTTTATGGCCACCACCTCTTCTTCGGGAGGTAATTCGCCCTAAATTATTTCTACCACCCGATTTCCGCAGTGCTTTGGTGAGTTTTCTTTCAGGTTTACTTTTAGTAATTTCCTCAAAGGTTGACACAGACATATATCTGCGGCTGGGTGTATCTGGTTTTAATTTTCTTGTAGGCATCTGTTATACATCTCCACCTAAAATATCAATTTTAAAACCATCCTGCAGGGTAACGATTGCCTTTTTCCAACCGGCACGGTTTCCGTTGGTTCTTAAAATTTTTCCATTAGATCTAATGGTCATATTTTTATTCTTACCCTTAAAATTAAGGGTAGCAACTTTTTTAATTTTGACCTTAAACTTATCTTCAATAGCCTTAGCAATTTCAAGCTTATTGCACCGCTTTTCAACCTGGAACACATATTTATTTTGAGTCTCGCTCAACATGGTTCCTTTTTCGCTTAAGATTGGTCTGATAATTACAGGATTCATTTCTAACTTCTTAATTTGATAACTGATTATTTAATAATTCAACACCGGCAGCATCTGCAAGTATTACTTGACAATCCAGCAGATCATAAGTTGAAGCAGACCCGGCAGGGATCACGCAAACATCCTGAATATTTCTCGAACTGAGATAAAGATTGTCTTCAATCTGACCTGTAAGCACCGTAACTTTTTTATCAGCAATTTTCAGATTATTTAATATTGCAGCGAACTCAGAAGTTTTTGGAGCTTCCATGCCAAAGACGTCTACTATAATAAAATTCTTTTCAGACACCTTCTGAGATAAAACCGATTTACGCGCGATTTGACGCACTTTTTTATTCACTTTTTTGGCATAATCATGGGGCTTAGGCCCAAAGGCTTTTGACCCATGAACCCGGGATGGATTTCTTAACGAACCAATCCTTGCACGGCCTGTACCTTTTTGCCTCCAAGGCTTTGAACCGCTCCCGCTTACTTCGGCACGAGTTTTACTAGAATGAGTTCCCTGACGAATGGCCGCCATTTCAGAACTTACTGTCAAATAAACACAATGCTCATTGGGAGTAATTCCAAAAACATCTTCTTTAAGCTCTGCTTTTTTTGAAGATTTTTTTCCTGACTTTTGATAAATATCTAATTTCATTCTAATAATCTACTGCTTAGCAATGTAAAGCACAGAACTGGCAGGACCAGGTACCGCACCCTTTACAAACACTAAATTTTTATCTTTATCAACTCTCACCACTTCCAGATTTTTGACGGACACTGTATTATTACCCATCCGTCCTGCCATCCGGGTACCAGGCCAGATTCTGGAAGGGTCAGACCCTGCCCCAACTGCACCTGCTTTTCTCATTACAGAATTTTTACCATGAGATTTACGACCACCACTAAAACCATGACGCTTCATATGTCCCGCAAAACCCTTTCCTTTTGATACACCCGACACGGTAACCAAATCCCCAATTTCCAAAATATCTGACTCTACTTTCTCACCGACAGTCACATTTTCTACAGACTTAACAGGGAATTCTTTTAGATGTTGCCTGGGGTTAACACTTGCTTTTGAAAAATGTCCTTTTTCAGGTTTTGATACATGCTTTTCTCTTTTATCGCCAAAGCCCAACTGAACTGCAGCATAGCCATCATTTTCAACAGTTTTCACCTGTACAACTTCACAAGGACCTGCCTCAATAATTGATACAGGATAATCGCCCCCTAAATCATCAAAGATTCGGGTCATTCCCACTTTTTTTCCAATTAAATAATCCATTGACATAATTAGGTTTTTATTTCAATATCCACACCTGCAGGCATATCCAATTGCATGAGCGCATCCACAGTTTTTGAAGTAGAGTTCATTAAATCAACAATTCTTTTATGAACTTTAATCTGAAACTGTTCTCTGGATTTTTTATCCACATGCACTGACCTGTTCACAGTATAAATACTTCTCTTGGTAGGCAAGGGAATCGGACCCAAAACCAAAGCACCGGTATTTTTTGCAGTTTTTACAATCTTCTCCATGGATTTATCCAAGAGAATATGATCGTAAGCTTTTAATCGAATCCGAATTCTGTTCATTCTTATTTTATACCTACTGAATAATTTCCGTTACCACACCAGCACCTACCGTATGCCCGCCTTCACGAATAGCAAAGCGAAGCTCCTTCTCCATAGCGATGGGGGTGATAAGCTCAACATCAAGATTCACATTGTCACCTGGCATTACCATTTCAGAACCTTCAGGTAATATAATCGCGCCAGTCACATCTGTGGTACGAAAGTAAAACTGTGGACGATACCCCTTAAAAAATGGAGTATGACGACCACCCTCTTCCTTCTTGAGCACATAAATCTCTGCCTTAAACTTGGTGTGAGGGGTTATACTTCCAGGAGCCGCTAATACCATACCACGAGCCACATCTGTCTTCTCAACGCCACGAAGCAATAAACCAGCATTATCACCAGCCTCACCCTGATCTAATATCTTTCTGAACATCTCAACACCGGTACACACTGTCTTAATTTCAGAACCCATACCAACAAGCTCTAAGTTATCACCTACATTAATCACACCAGCTTCAATTCTGCCCGTTGCAACTGTTCCACGACCGGTGATTGAAAATACATCCTCAACAGGCATAAGGAAAGGCTTATCCACTGCACGCTCAGGAGTAGGAATGAAAGTGTCAACCTGATCCATCAAATCAAAAATAGGCTGCGCTGCATCTCCAGTACCGTCTGAGTTTAATGCATTTAAAGCACTGCCCTGTATAATTGGAGTATCATCTCCGGGAAATCCATATTCAGTAAGCAGTTCTCTAAGCTCCATTTCCACCAGGTCTAAAAGCTCAGGGTCATCTACCTGATCACATTTGTTCATAAATACCACAATCGCCGGTACATTTACCTGACGTGCTAAAAGGAGATGTTCACGTGTTTGCTGCATAGGTCCGTCTGTAGCAGCCACAACTAATACAGCTCCGTCCATCTGCGCTGCACCGGTAATCATATTTTTGATATAATCGGCGTGACCAGGACAGTCCACATGTGCATAGTGCCGGGCTTCTGTTTCATATTCCACATGGGCAGTATTAATGGTTATACCTCTTTCACGCTCTTCAGGAGCGTTATCAATCTGATCAAAATCTGTCTGTGCGGCTAAGCCCTTTACTGATAAACATTTGGTTATAGCGGCGGTAAGGGTGGTCTTGCCATGATCAACGTGACCTATAGTGCCCACATTAACATGGGGCTTCGTTCTTTCAAATTTCTCCTTAGACATTGTACAATAATCTCCTTATTTTAGTTTTTAATTACAACTAAACTGTAGTTGTTCTGCCTTGAAATTTTTCCATCATCTGTTCAACAATATAATTGGGAGCCTGTGCATAATGAGAAAACTGCATGGTAAACACGGCTCTGCCCTGGGTCATTGAACGCAATTCAGTGGCATATCCAAACATTTCCGACAGAGGTACATCTGCATTTAGTACTTGCACTCCGTTTCTCGGATTCATCCCTTTAACATTTCCACGGCGGGAAGTAACATCACCCATAACTGCGCCAAGATAATCTTCCGGCATAACCACCTCAAGAGCCATTAAGGGCTCTAACAGTGTTGGGCTTGCTTTTCGAGAAGCATCTCTTAACGCCATTGACCCAGCAATCTTAAATGCCATTTCTGAAGAATCAACTTCATGATACGATCCATCATACAGAGTTACCTTAATATCTTCAAGAGGATATCCACATAAAACACCATTTGTCATCGCATCCTCTACGCCCTTTTGAACTGCAGGAATGTATTCCTTTGGAATCGCTCCGCCAACAATATTATTGATAAACTCAAACCCTTCACCAGGGTCATTTGGTTCAATTTTAATATTCACATGACCATATTGACCACGACCACCGGACTGCCTTACAAACTTAGCTTCATGCTCTAAAGATTTAGTAATACACTCCTTATAGGCTACCTGAGGCGAACCTACATGCACCTGAACATTAAATTCTCTTTTTAACCGGTCCACAATAATTTCTAAATGCAGCTCACCCATTCCTGAAATAATGGTCTGCCCTGTATCTTCATCACTGTGGACTACAAAAGTAGGGTCTTCTTCAGCTAATTTAATTAACCCGTTTGCCAGTGCATCCTGACCCTCTTTAGTAGATGGCTCTACAGCAATTGAGATTACAGGATCAGGGAAATCCATAGACTCTAACATTACAGGCTCGTCAACTGAACAAAGTGTATGGCCAGTCTGAGTATTTTTCAATCCAACGATTGCAGCAATTTCGCCTGTTGTGACCGTCTTCCGCTCTTCGCGTTTATTGGAATGCATCAGCATTAACCTGCCGACTCTTTCCTTTTTTCCGGAATTCGGATTTAGGATATGCTCCCCTGTTGATACTGAGCCGGAATAAACCCGGAAGAATGTTAACCGCCCTACATAAGGGTCAGTCATAATTTTAAACGCCAGTGCACTGAATGGATCATTATCATCAGGATTTCTAACTAATTCCTTTTCATGCTCATCTATATCAAAACCTGTCACTCCACCAACATCCAATGGCGAAGGAAGGAAATCAATCACAGCATCCAAAGTTCTTTGCACGCCTTTGTTTCTAAAGGCAGATCCAACCAATGTAGGAATCATGGTACTGTCAATGGTGGCCTTTCTTACGGCAACTTTTATTTCCTCAGGAAGCAGCGTTTCACCTTCTAAATATTTTTCAAGAAGATGCTCATCATAAGACGCTACCTCTTCCAACAAATGCAGTCGCCATTTATCAGCTTCTTCTTTCATGTCAGATGGAATCTCACTATATTCAAAACTTGAGCCATCATCAGAAGTATATAAAATAGCTTCCATTTTAATTAAATCAATCAACCCAGTAAACATATCACCGGAACCAATAGGCAGTACAATGGGAACGGGATTTGCGCCCAACCTTTCCTTTATCATGTCTATCACATTGTAAAAATCAGCACCGGTGCGATCCATCTTATTTACGAAGGCAATACGAGGCACACCATATTTGTCAGCTTGACGCCAAACCGTTTCAGACTGAGGCTCAACACCTCCTACAGCACAAAATAGCGCAATGGCACCATCCAATACACGCAAAGAACGCTCTACCTCAATAGTAAAGTCAACGTGCCCAGGAGTATCAATAATATTAATTCTGTTACCTTCCCAAAAAGCAGTAGTTGCTGCAGAGGTAATGGTAATACCCCTTTCCTTTTCCTGGTCCATCCAGTCCATTGTAGCAGCACCGTCATGCACTTCTCCCAGACGATGGGTACGCCCTGTATAATAGAGGATACGTTCCGTTGTGGTAGTTTTTCCGGCATCAATATGAGCCATGATACCAATATTTCTTACATGTTTAAGTGGAATATTTTGCATGTATTTTATCTAAAGTGTGAAAAGGCTTTATTTGCTTCGGCCATTTTATGAGTATCTTCTTTCTTCTTAACGGACGATCCCTCATTATTTGCAGCAGCCAATAATTCTGCAGCAAGACGATCAGCCATGGTCTGCCCTTTTCTGGATTTGGAATAATTTATTATCCAACGCATTGCCAAGGCCATTCTGCGCCTTTCGGAAATTTCAATGGGTACCTGATAAGTAGCACCACCAATCCTTTTTGATTTTACTTCAAGAACCGGAGCAACATTATCCAGTGCTTTTTTAAATAATTCAATGCCGTCATCAACTTTACCCTGCTTTTTAATTTTTTCAATACTATTGTAAAAAATCTTTTCAGCAAGACTCTTTTTACCTTGTTTCATCAAATTGTTGATAAACTTGGCAACTATCAGATCTCCATAAACGGGATCTGGCAGTATTTCTCTTTTTTCAGGTCTTCTTCTACGCATTTATAAAGTAATATTGTTTAACTTTTTGGTTTCTTAGCACCATACCGTGAACGGCTCGTCTTCCTACCCTCAACACCTGCAGGATCTAATACCCCACGGATAATATGATAACGTACTCCGGGCAAGTCCTTCACTCTCCCTCCCTCAATCATTACAATTGAGTGTTCCTGAAGATTATGACCCTCACCAGGAATATAGGCAGTTACTTCCTGACCGTTGGATAAACGCACCCGAGCCACCTTCCGCAAGGCAGAATTTGGCTTCTTTGGTGTAGTAGTATAAACACGGGTACACACCCCTCTTTTCTGAGGGCAGGCATCCAGTGCAGGCACCTTATTTTTCTTTAATTGCTTCTTACGGCCTTTTCTTACAAGTTGGTTTACAGTAGGCATTTGATTTCCAGCATAGCTTAGTAATTTAAAAAGTCTTTAATTTTCAACCCAAATACTATATTCACTTATTTCAATTTAATTTGGAAAAAAGTATTGGGCAGGCTTTCATGGTTTTATCCTGCTACCGTTTCCGGCATTTCCTGTGAAACTTCTTCCTCTACGGGAATAGTGATGGCAGCTTTTTCTGCTTCACGCTCCTCAAATGCAGGATTTGTAACAATGAGATCACGGTTTTTAAGCGCACCCGTTCCTGCAGGAATCAACCTTCCTATTATCACATTTTCTTTCAATCCGCGGAGGTAATCAGTCTTCCCTTCTACAGCAGCATCAGTCAATACACGGGTTGTTTCCTGGAAGGATGCAGCAGAAATAAAACTCTCAGTATTTAAAGAAGCACGAGTGATACCCAATAATAAAGGACTGAACGTAACCGGTTTGGCTTTAGCAGTTTTAATTAATGCCTTACCCGCTTTCTTTAGTTCTTTATTTACTTCTTTTACATTGTCATTGTAAACCACATCTGCTTCTTCATAATCTGAATCACCTATATCAGTAACAACAACTTTTTTCTTAATTTCCTCATTGGCTTTTTGCAATTCAAACCGATTCACCCTGTCACCATGAAGATAGAGTGAGCCTCCCGAATCTTCAACGGTAACCTTTTGCAGCATTTGACGCACAATGACTTCAATATGCTTATCATTAATGGATACACCTTGCAGACGATACACCTCCTGAATGGCATTCACCAGAAATTCTTGCACCTTTGCAGAGCCACCTATTCGGAGAATATCTTTTGGAGATACTGAGCCTTCACACAGTTTATCGCCGGCGAAAACAAAGTCGCCTTCATGAACAAGAATATGTTTTCCGTAAGGAATTTTATAGGTATTTTCTTTTTCCTTACCGCTGACAATGATTTCACGAATTCCACGCTTCACTTTTCCATAGGTGATGTTTCCGTCAATTTCCGTAATTACAGCAGGGTTGGCAGGATCACGAGCCTCAAATAATTCTGCAATTCTGGGAAGACCACCGGTAATATCCCGGGTTTTTCCAACATCTCTCGGTATTTTAACCAATATCCGTCCTGCTTCAACTTTATCACCATCACGAACGATCACTGTTGCCCTGACAGGCAAAATACTGGCTCCACTGGGCTTATCATCATCACCCTCACCCTCAATTTGAATATGTGGACTCAAATCACGATTTTTCGCTTCGGTAATTACTATCATTTTCTTGCCGCTTTCCACTGCTTCTTCAATATAGGTTTCACCCTCAATCATATCTCTGAAGCGTACCACACCTGCAGTTCTTGCAAGGATAACATCCGTATAAGGATCCCACGCAAACAAGGTTTGACCTGCTTTTACTTTATCACCATCCTCAATAAATACTTTCGATCCATAGGGAACCTGCCAGGTTGAAACAGAATTACCTTTTTCATCAAGGAGCTCCATTTTACCATTTCTTACGGAGGCGACTGTAACATCATTCCCCTCTTCGTCTTTCACGGAAATCAGATTCAGATTATCTGAGAATTTCACCACACCTTCACGACGAGCATCCATGTGAGACTGTTCAACAATCCTTGAAGCTGTACCACCAATATGAAAAGTTCTCAGAGTAAGCTGTGTACCCGGCTCACCAATGGATTGCGCAGCCATAATTCCAACAGAATCACCAATTCTTGGCTCTTTATTAGAAGCAAGGTTCAAACCATAACAAGCACGACATACACCATGAGGAGCCTCACAGGTGAGCACAGAACGCACTTTCACCTGATAGATATTACTTAGCGCAATTTCTTCTGTAATTGCTTCATCAAGCAACACGCCTGCTTTGGCAAACTTGGTACTGTCTATTGGGTCAATGACCGGCTCAAGCGTGTATCTTCCCACAATTCTTTCCCGAAGTGGTTCGATAATTTCTTCACCTTCTTTCAGGTCTTCAAGCAATAAGCCTTGAATGGTTCCGCAGTCTTCCATAGTAATGGTAACATCTTGGGCAACATCCACTAATCGCCTTGTGAGATATCCTGCGTCCGCCGTTTTCAATGCTGTATCAGCCAAACCTTTTCTGGCACCGTGAGTAGAAATAAAATATTCAAAAGCAGACAAGCCTTCTTTAAAATTAGATTTAATTGGATTTTCAATAATTTCACCTGAAGCGCCAACCATTGACTTTTTCGGTTTTGCCATTAATCCACGCATACCGGCAAGCTGCTTAATCTGATCCTGACTTCCCCTTGCACCAGAGTCTGCCATCATAAACAAGGGGTTAAAACCCTGGTCATCATTTTCCAGTTCTTTAAACATTTCATTCGCAACATCTGCGGTGGCATGGGTCCAGATATCAATAACTTTATTATACCTTTCCCCTTCTGTTAATACATGGCGTTCAAATTTACTCTGAATATCCTCAACCTGCTTTTGTGCTTTATCAAGAATTTCTTCTTTGTTTTCAGGTATATGAATATCATCTATTGCGATGGAAATACCACTCTTGAAAGCAAATTCAAATCCCATATCCTTCAGGTTATCCAGGAAGGCAATGGTTTGATAGTTTCCTGATTTTTTATAACAGTCACCAATGATTTTAGTCAATAGACCTTTATTCATAGTCTCATTGATATAGGGTATATTTTCAGGGAGCTTTTGATTAAAAATTATTCTGCCTAAAGTAGTATCCTTCATCCATTCACCCTTAATGCGAATGTCCACTAATGCATGGGGAGAAATTTCTTTATTTTCAAAAGCCAGCAGAGCTTCATCATAAGAGCCAAATTGCGTACCCTCACCGCGGTCGCCTTTTCTGGGTCTGGTAAGATAATAGGCTCCAAGTACCATATCCTGAGATGGAATTGCAATGGGCTTCCCATGAGCAGGATGAAGAATATTGTGACTTGATAACATTAAGAGCCAGGCTTCCATTTTTGCTTCTGCAGAAAGGGGTACATGCACTGCCATCTGGTCACCATCAAAATCTGCATTAAACGCTGCACATACTAATGGATGTAGTCGAATGGCACGCCCTTCAATCAAAACAGGCTGAAATGCCTGGATGCCTAAGCGGTGAAGAGTTGGTGCTCGATTTAACATTACAGGATGATCTCTTACGGTAGTTTCCAGAACTTTATAAACCTCGGCAGACTT
The DNA here is from genome assembly GCA_964551815.1 of uncultured bacterium. Lineage (GTDB taxonomy): Bacteria > Fidelibacterota > Marinisomatia > SCGC-AAA003-L08 > D37C17 > D37C17. The sequence continues at coordinate 12,479 of CAZKEL010000019.1, read as the reverse complement.
TTTCTCTACCATCATTTTTGCAGATCTGGGGGTTCTGGTATAACCGGATTTAATGAGCTCATTTATTACATGGGGCTTAAACAACTCCATAGCCATATCTTTCGGGATTCCGCATTCATGCAGCCTCAACTCAGGCCCTACCACAATTACAGAACGCCCTGAATAATCAACACGCTTACCCAAAAGGTTTTGACGAAACCGCCCAGATTTACCCTTCAGAGAATCGCTGAGGGATTTTAAGGGGCGGCGGGTTCCTGATCGAACGGCAGATTTGATCCGGCTGTTATCAATGAGAGCGTCCACAGATTCCTGCAGCATTCTCTTCTCGTTTCTCAAAATTACATCCGGCGCTTTGATTTCCATAAGCTGCTTTAAGCGGTTATTCCTAATGATAACCCTGCGATAAAGATCATTCAAATCTGAAGCTGCAAAACGACCACCATCAAGAGGCACTAAAGGTCTCAATTCAGGTGGAATTACAGGAAGGACTGAGAGCACCATCCAATCCGGTTTATTATAGATCTTCTTTTCAATCCGCGGATCAAACTTCTTTAGAATCCTCAGTCTTTTGAGAGCAACTTCTTTATTTTGAACAGATGCCTTACCACGAACGATGCCTAATAATTCATTGATTTTTCCAACTACATCCAAGTCACCCAATAACTGAAGCACCGCCTCTCCGCCCATGGAGGCTTTGAAATAGTTATCCTCATCTCTCTCTTCTTCAGATACGGCATCAATTCCAAATTCTGCATCTAAAGAAAGATAGTCATCTTCTTCAAGCAACTCACCATATTCTCTACCGGATGCACCTGGGTTTAGAATCACAAATTTTTCATAATAAACTATCTGCTCCAACTGCTTGGTAGTATAACCAAGGAGATAACTTATTTTACTGGGGATGGACCTCAAGTACCAAATATGCACTACGGGAACTGCCAGAGTAATATGCCCTATGCGTTCTCGTCTTACAGATTTTCGAGTAACCTCAACACCACAACGATCACAGACGATTCCTCTGTAACGAATTCTCTTATATTTTCCGCAATGACATTCCCAGTCTTTCGTGGGGCCAAAAATTTTCTCACAGAAGAGACCATCTTTTTCTGGCTTGTAAGAGCGGTAATTAATGGTTTCAGGTTTTAGTATTTCACCAAAAGACCTGTCCAGAATTTCCTCAGGAGATAATAATCCTACAGTTATTGAACTGAAAGACCGTGATAATCTGGGTGTTGGTTTATTTGAAAAAAGCAAAGTTTATCTCCTTCAATTAATTTAAAAATACATTCAATCCCAATCCTTCAAGCTCTTTCACAAGCACATTGAAGGATTCGGGAAGACTTGATTCAGGTGTATTTTTACCCCGAACAAGCGAGTTGTACAATTTAGTTCTGCCCTCAACATCATCTGATTTTGTTGTGAGGATCTCCTGGAGGGTATGTGCCGCACCATAAGCTTCTAATGCCCACACTTCCATTTCACCAAACCTTTGTCCACCTGATTGCGCTTTACCACCCAAAGGCTGCTGCGTAATAAGGGAATAAGGTCCGGTAGCCCGTGCATGCATTTTATCATCCACCAAGTGAGATAACTTCAACATATAAATGGTACCCACTGCAACAGGTGATGCAATTTGCTCCCCTGTACGCCCATCCCAGAGATTAACCTTTCCGGTTTCAGATAGTCCGGCTTCATTCAACTCCGCAACTACATCGTCATGGTTTGCACCATTAAACACAGGTGTTTTATATTTTTTATCAAGGATTTCTCCGGCCCAGCCCAACATGGTTTCGTAAAGCTGTCCCAGGTTCATTCGAGAGGGTACGCCCAGTGGATTAAGTACAATATCAACTGGCTGACCATCAGCAGTGAAGGGCATATCTTCCTCCGGTACAACGATGGATACAATGCCTTTATTACCGTGACGCCCTGATACTTTATCTCCGATAGAAATTTTTCTCTTCTGAGCTATGTAAACTTTTGCCAGCTTCATCACTCCCTGCTGCAATTCGTCACCCACGCGGAGTTTAAAAGTTTCCTTTTCTAACCGCTCTTCTAACTGCCTCAGATTTCGGCGGTAGTTTTGCCAGATTTTTAGAATCTTATTCCAAATCAACGGATTCTCAACCCAAGGTGATTTTAGAGATAAAGTTTCATAATCCAAGCTCTTTATCCTGGAAGGGGTAAGCATGGTTTTCGCTTTAATGATCGTACGGTTTGTAGCGGCATCTCTGATACCACCGGAAACCTGTTCTTTCAACTGTTCTTTCAGCAGTTCGTCCCGCTTACCCATGAGAGCCACTCTGTCTTTCCGTGCATTTCTCTGCAGCTCACGAATTTGCTGCTTTTCTTCCTCACGGATAGCAATACTTTTTCTTTCAAATAGCTGTGTATCTACCACCACACCATGAACTCCTGCATCACAGCGCTTAGAAGCATCTTTTACATCACCTGCTTTTTCACCAAATATTGCCCGGAGCAGTTTTTCTTCAGGAGTAGGATCTGTTTCACCCTTGGGAGTAACCTTCCCCACGAGTATGTCACCTGGATGTACTTCAGCACCAACCCTGACAATGCCGTTGGCATCCAGATTTCTGGTAGCCTCTTCGCTCACATTGGGAATTTCATTTGTGAGTTCTTCTTCACCACGCTTGGTATCACGAATCTCAACTTCAAATTCCTTCATGTGAATAGATGTCATTACATCTTTTTTCACCAAAGTTTCATTGATGATGATAGCATCCTCAAAATTATACCCTCTCCAAGGCATAAATGCCACACGAAGGTTTCTTCCTAAAGCCAGTTCACCATCCTTAGTAGAGTGTCCGTCAGCAATAATTTCACCCTTCTTAACCTTTTGCCCCGGCTTCACAATAGGCCGTTGATTAATACAGGTGTTTTGGTTGGTTCTCAGGAGCTTCTTCATGTTGATGTGTTTTTTATTTTCATCAGGAACAAGTTCCAATTCTGCAGGCTGGCCTTCAGATCGTATAGTTATACCTTTAGCATCTACTTCTTCTATGGTTCCATCACAGGGCGATACAACAGCAGAGCGGGAGTCCAAAGCAACCCTTTCTTCCATTCCAGTGCCCACAATAGGGGGGTCTGGTGCAATTAGAGGAACAGATTGACGCATCATATTCGACCCCATCAATGCCCGGTTCGCATCATCATTTTCTAAAAAGGGAATTAAAGCGGCAGACACAGATACAATTTGATTGGGAGAAATATCTTTATAACTGGCTTCTTCCGCAGGCACCATGGGAAAGTCCTCGCCATTTCTGACCCGAATACTTTTATTGACAAATTTCCCATTTTTTACCGGCTCGGTAGCCTGCACGATATAAGCACGCATTTCCTCATCTGGAGATAAAAATTTTACATCGTCAGAGAAGGTGTATTTTCCGTTCTTATCATGATCTATTTTCTGATAGGGTGATTCTATGAATCCTAAATTATTTACAACGGCGTGGGTTGCCAAAGAATTAATCAGTCCAATGTTTGGCCCTTCCGGTGTTTCAATCGGACACAACCTTCCATAGTGTGTATAGTGTACATCACGAACTTCAAATCCTGCTCTCTCACGTGAAAGACCGCCAGGTCCCAAAGAAGAAATTCTCCTTTTATGGGTGATTTCCGCTAATGGATTAGTTTGATCCATAAACTGTGACAGCTGACTGGTTCCGAAGAAGGTGTTTAACACGGTGGTAACAATACGTGAATTTACCAGATCCTGAGGAGTCAGACTTTCCGCCTCCCTCTGATTCATTTTTTCACGGATATTCCGCTGCATGCGGCTCAGTGCTATATTAAACTGATTTGCAAGCTGCTCGCCCACAGTTCTCACCCGACGATTGCCCAAATGATCAATATCATCAGGTCCATGCTCCCCTTTTCTCATTAGAATTAGGTATTTGAAAACTTGAATAAAATCATCTCTGGTAAGGATAGGTTCTTCAACGGGAGCATCCAGATCAAATTTCTTATTTATTCTGTACCGCCCTACAGCACCAAGATCATATTTTTTGGTGGAGAAAAACATTTTTTCAATGAATTTGCTGGCGATATCCAAGGAAGGTGCTTCACCGGTACGAAGATGTTGATAAAGCAGCATAAGCGCTTCATCTGAAGATGCAGTGGGATCTTTTTCCATTGTGTTTCGCAGCATCTGTACTTCCAATGATTCCTCATTGACAGCAACAGCAATCTCAGTAACACCTGCCTTTTTCCAATCTTCCAATAATTTTTCAGTGATATTCGTACCCGCTTCAGCAATGATTTCACCCGTCTCTGTATTTGCTAAGTCATCTAATAAATGTTTTTTAACCAGATTCTTTTTAGAAGATATTTTATAGACTTTGGATAATCCAAATGCATCAAAAATATCTTTATTAGTGGAAAATCCAATTGCCCTTAAGAGTAAGGTTGCGGGGAATTTTCTCCTCCGGTCTATAATAGCATAAATACAGTCATATATATCAGTGGTAAAGTCCACCCATGACCCACGGAATGGGATGATTCTGGCCTGGTATAATTTTGTACCATTTGGATGAAAATTCTGGTCAAAAAATACACCGGGACTTCTCTGGAGCTGACTGACTATTACACGCTCGGCACCATTAATAATAAAAGTTCCGCTATCCGTCATATATGGGATATTCCCAAAAAACACATCCTGTTCAATACTTTGTACATACTTACTACGGTCATTTTCATCCGTAATATTCAATACAAAGCGAACTTTCAATGGCACAGATAGAGTAATTCTACGCTCCAGACATTCTTTCTCAGTGTATTTAGGTAGCCCTAAATAGTAATTTTTATATTCCAAAACGTAGTCGTTCCGAGTGTCTTCAACCGGGAACATGTTTCTAAATACAGCTTCGAGTCCTTTACTTTCTCTTTTAACAGGAAGCACATCTTCCTGCAGAAAACTTTCCCACGATTCTAATTGAATTGCAAGCAGATCCGGTACCGGAATCTTTGGCTGGAATTTAGAAAAATCATGGCGTACACCATTTTTCATTGCAGTGTTAACACTCAATGTAAATTACCTCCGAAATAGAATATAATGAATTGTTGAAGCGGTACAATTAAAAAGCCTGTCCAAGTTACTTTAAGGTAACGGTAGCGCCGGCTTCTTCTAACTGCTTTTTAATTTCTTCAGCTTCTTCTTTTGGTACAGTTTCCTTAACCATTGACGGAGCATTATCTGCTAAGTCCTTAGCTTCTTTCAAGCCAAGTGAAGTGATAGTACGAATAACTTTGATTACATTGATCTTCTTATCACCAACACCGGTTAATTCTACATCGAATTCAGATTTTTCTTCGCCCGCACCTGCAGCGTCTCCAGCAGCGGGAGCTGCACCTCCGGCAATTGCAACAGGTGCTGCTGCAGTTACCCCAAACTTGTCTTCGATTTCCTTAATGAGTTCAGATATTTCAAGCATATTTGCATTTTCTAAATATGCTAATACATCTTCTCTTTTAACTTCTGCCATTTTCTATGATCTCCTGATTACGATATTAAGATTTTGTCTCTTTAAGGCTGGAAAGTACCCCATGCAATTTAGACATAGCACCATTCAATGTACCTACCAGCTTGCTCATAGGTTGATTCAGTCCACCTACCAGCTTTGCCAACAACACTTCCTTTGAAGGAAGATTAGCAAGTTCTTTATATTTATCAGCATCGAAGACTTCGCCTTCAAAAACTAACCCAACTACTTCAAGAACGTCTTTATTATCTTTTTTAAAATCCTTTATTACCCTTGCAGGTGCCGTAGGGTCTTCAGCTGCATAAGCAATGCCAATTTGACCTACTAATACTTCATCCAGCTTATCTTCAAAACCTGCATTTTTTGCTGCAATTTTGGTTAAAGTATTTTTCGAAACATAGTAGGAAACTGCATTATCTCTAAACTGCTTCCGAAGACTGGTTGCCTGAGCAACATCCATTCCTGTGTATTGGGTGAAATAGATTCCATTAGAACCTTGAAATTTTTCCGTTAAGTCACTTACAATATCTATTTTCTGTTGATTTGCCATGTTTATATCCTATCCTGAAATACTGGCTTTATCTAATTTTATGCCCGGACCCATAGTTGAGGTTAAGGTCACCTTTTTCATATAGGTACCTTTGGCAGCTTGTGGTTTTGCCTTCAAAATAGCATCCACAAATACTTTAGCATTTTCAACTATTTTTTCCGCTGAGAATGAGACCTTACCAATACTGTTATGGATGATGCCATTCTTATCTACCCTGAATTCAATTTTTCCCGCCTTCACTTCAGAAACAGCCTTGGTAATATCCGTTGTAACTGTACCTGTTTTAGGATTTGGCATCAATCCACGCGGCCCTAAAATGCGCCCCAATTTTCCAACTTCACCCATCATGTCCGGCGCTGCGACTACAACATCAAAATCAGTCCAGCCGCCTTTCACTTTCTCTACCATATCATCAGACCCGGAATAATCTGCGCCGGCCTCTTCTGCCTGCTTTAACATGTCACCCTTAGCGAACACAAGTACTTTTACATCCTTACCTGTACCATTTGGCAGAGCAACAGTACCTCTTACAATCTGGTCTGCATGCTTAGGGTCCACCCCCAGATTAATGGCCACCTCTACCGACTCATCAAATTTTGTTTTATCAGAACTGGCGATAATTTCAACAGCTTCATCAAGGCTGTATTCTTTTTCCCGGTTTATTTTTTCTAAATTCTGATTATATCTTTTTGAATGCTTCATATTATCCCTCTACAACAACGCCCATACTTCTGGCTGTACCTGCAATCATTCTCATAGCAGACTCTACATCGGAAGCGTTTAAATCGGGCATTTTTAATTCTGCAATTTCTTTAATCTGAGCAGAAGTGATGGTTCCTACCTTTTCTCTGTTTGGTTCACCAGACCCTTTTGGAATTCCCGCTGCTTCCAAAATTAATGATGGTGCCGGTGGTGTTTTGGTAATAAATGTAAAAGACCTGTCAGCATAAACTGTAATTTCCACGGGGATAATTTTCCCCATCTGCTCCTGGGTCTTCGCATTAAAGGCTTTACAGAACTCCATGATATTAACACCATGCTGGCCAAGAGCAGGACCTACAGGAGGAGCAGGATTTGCTTTACCGGCAGGAATTTGTAATTTTATAAATCCGATAACTTTTTTTGCCATAATATTCTACTTTTCTAATTCTATCTGAAAATAATCTAATTCGATTGGCGTAGGTCTTCCGAAAATGGAAACCGTCACCTTAACTTTTTGTTTATCCTCATTTACAGATTCTACAAACCCTGTGAAATCAATAAATGGACCTGCAATGACTTTAATTGCATCCCCAACTTTAAAGGGAGTATCCAGAATTTCAATGCCTTCTTTCCGCTCAACTTCTCCGAATATTCTTTTAATTTCATCTTCTCTCAGCGGTACCGGTTTCTTTCCTTTGGGCCCTACAAAGCTAAGCACTCCAGGGGCATTTTCCACTACATGCTTCGTAGAAGCAGTCAGGTTCATTTTTATCAACACATACCCGGGGAAGAACATTTTTTCGCGCACTCTCTTTTTATTGTTGCGCATTTCTACCACTTTTTCAAAAGGCACGAAAACTTCTTCTATTTCAGCATTGATATCGTTATCATTTGCCTCCCGAAGAATATTTTCTTCCGTACTTTTTTCTTTTCCGGAAATAACCCTAAGCGAATACCATTCCATAAAACTGACTACTTACCGCCTATTATTCGAGAAACGAATTCGGATAATCCAAAATCAACTACAAACAAAAAGAGAGCAATCAAAATTGAAAACACACCAACAATAACTGTCGAACCAAACATCTCCTGCTTTGAAAGCCAGGTAACTTTTTTCATTTCCAACTGGACACCATTAAAATATTGCGAGATTTTTTGAATCATCTGTAAAACCTAAAATATTTTTATTATTATTTCCGTAACTCCGGGGATCGCAGGTGAGGAAGGACTCGAACCCTCAACTCCCGGCTTTGGAGGCCGGTGCTCTACCAATTGAACTACTCACCTAAACCTGCTTAAAACCTGTACTCTACTATACGTTATTTCGTTTCTTTAAAAATAACATGCTTCTTTGCAACAGGATCATATTTTTTATATTCAACTCTGTCAGGATGAAGCCGTTTATTTTTAGTTACGGAATAACGATATCCCGTACCGGCAGTACTTTCAATCTGAATAATATCTCTTTTACTGTTTCCTGCCATGTCTTTTCCCTACTGAATAATTTCCGTTACCACACCAGCACCTACCGTATGCCCGCCTTCACGAATAGCAAAGCGAAGCTCCTTCTCCATAGCGATGGGGGTGATAAGCTCAACATCAAGATTCACATTGTCACCTGGCATTACCATTTCAGAACCTTCAGGTAATATAATCGCGCCAGTCACATCTGTGGTACGAAAGTAAAACTGTGGACGATACCCCTTAAAAAATGGAGTATGACGACCACCCTCTTCCTTCTTGAGCACATAAATCTCTGCCTTAAACTTGGTGTGAGGGGTTATACTTCCAGGAGCCGCTAATACCATACCACGAGCCACATCTGTCTTCTCAACGCCACGAAGCAATAAACCAGCATTATCACCAGCCTCACCCTGATCTAATATCTTTCTGAACATCTCAACACCGGTACACACTGTCTTAATTTCAGAACCCATACCAACAAGCTCTAAGTTATCACCTACATTAATCACACCAGCTTCAATTCTGCCCGTTGCAACTGTTCCACGACCGGTGATTGAAAATACATCCTCAACAGGCATAAGGAAAGGCTTATCCACTGCACGCTCAGGAGTAGGAATGAAAGTGTCAACCTGATCCATCAAATCAAAAATAGGCTGCGCTGCATCTCCAGTACCGTCTGAGTTTAATGCATTTAAAGCACTGCCCTGTATAATTGGAGTATCATCTCCGGGAAATCCATATTCAGTAAGCAGTTCTCTAAGCTCCATTTCCACCAGGTCTAAAAGCTCAGGGTCATCTACCTGATCACATTTGTTCATAAATACCACAATCGCCGGTACATTTACCTGACGTGCTAAAAGGAGATGTTCACGTGTTTGCTGCATAGGTCCGTCTGTAGCAGCCACAACTAATACAGCTCCGTCCATCTGCGCTGCACCGGTAATCATATTTTTGATATAATCGGCGTGACCAGGACAGTCCACATGTGCATAGTGCCGGGCTTCTGTTTCATATTCCACATGGGCAGTATTAATGGTTATACCTCTTTCACGCTCTTCAGGAGCGTTATCAATCTGATCAAAATCTGTCTGTGCGGCTAAGCCCTTTACTGATAAACATTTGGTTATAGCGGCGGTAAGGGTGGTCTTGCCATGATCAACGTGACCTATAGTGCCCACATTAACATGGGGCTTCGTTCTTTCAAATTTCTCCTTAGACATTGTACAATAATCTCCTTATTTACTCTATTACATAATTTCTATTTCGAGCCTACAACCAGACTTGAACTGGTGACCTCTTCCTTACCAAGGAAGTGCTCTACCGCCTGAGCTATGTAGGCACCGAGCGGGAGACGAGACTCGAACCCGCGACCCTCAGCTTGGAAGGCTGATGCTCTACCAACTGAGCTACTCCCGCCTAATTGTGGGCCGGGATGGACTTGAACCACCGTAGGCATTACGCCGGCAGATTTACAGTCTGCTGCCATTGACCACTCGGCCACCGACCCCCATAAAATAAAAAAACATTGAGCCATTGGAGGGATTCGAACCCCCGACCCGCTGATTACAAATCAGCCGCTCTGGCCAACTGAGCTACAATGGCAGAAAGAAGAGCTAATATAAAAAAATAGTACTCTAAATACAAAAATTGGCTCCGGTCAGAGCCTCGCAATTTAAAAGGATTGAAAAATGGTAAACAATAGTTATTAGTAAAATATTAATCTTTTTTATTAATAATCTCAATCATTTCTAAATTTCCATAATATGGTAAGAAATTTAAGTGCTATTTTTTCTTCCAGATTGTGCCATCTGGAGTGTCTTCAAGAATGATGCCCAGAGTATCTAATTTGTCTCTTACTTTATCAGCTTCTGCCCAGTCTTTACTAGCACGGGCTTCATTTCTGGCTTGAATTAAATTTTGAACTTCTTCATTTAAATCTATGGAGTGGCAATCCAATACCCCCAGCACCTGATCCACTTTTCTCAATGCATTCAGGGCTTCCTCTGCCTCGCAACAGACCAAACCATCATCGTCTAATTCTGTAAAAATGCCATTTACCCAGGTAAAAAGTTCCCCCAATGCACCAGATATATTCAAATCATCACCCAATTGCTTAGAAAAGTTTTTTAACATGATAGCGGTGGCAGAAGTCTCACCCTTAGATTCTCCTTCACTTTCTACCTTCTGCAGCCGACGTTTTAACTCCAGCAATTTATTAATACACTTTTGAGAAGATTTTACTTTTTCAAAGGTAAAATTCAGCTTTGATCTGTAATGAGTAGAAATCAGTGTATATCTAATTGCCTCAGGACTGAATCCTTTGTCTAGTAAATCTCTCAATGTATAAAAATTACCCAAGGACTTACTCATTTTTTGACTATCGACTAACAAATGCTCATTATGCAGCCAATAATTCACAAATGCTTCACCTGAGGCAGCACAACTTTGTGCAATTTCATTTTCATGATGGGGAAAAATATTATCAACACCCCCACAATGAATATCGAAATGATTTCCCAAATAATGTGTAGACATCACCGAACATTCAATATGCCATCCCGGCCTGCCCTTTCCCCAGGGTGAATCCCAGCTTACATCACCGTCTTCAGGCTTATACCCTTTCCAGAGTGCAAAATCACGCCCTTCTTCTTTTTCATACTCATCATCTTCAACTCTGTCACCGCTTATTAATTGATCAGGCTTTAGATTCGCTAATTTACCATACAGATTAAACTGACTGATTTTAAAAAAAACTGAACCATCGCCAGTTGTATAGGTATATCCTTTTTCCTCCAAGTTTTGGATAGTCAGAATCATTTCTTTTATAAATTCTGTGGCTCGGGGGTACTCGTGTGCTGACAAAAGATTCAGTGTTTTTACATCATCAAAAAAGGATTGGGTGTAATTATCCGTAAAGTCTTTTAATGAAGTTTTCTCTTCAATGGACCTCCTGATGGTTTTATCATCAATATCCGTAATATTCATGATATGCTTTACTTCAAATCCGCTAAATTCTAAAAACCTCCTCAGCAAATCTTCAAAAATATATGCACGGAAATTTCCTATATGGGCGAAGTCATATACGGTGGGTCCACAGGTGTATAAGGTCACTTCACCCTCCTGAATAGGGTGAAATATTTCTTTTTTTCTGTTCAATGTATTATAAAACTGCATTTTTACTCCATACTGGCAATTTTAACGATGGTATCAACTAAATTATTAAATTCGAGCCCCGCGGCTTTTGCTGCTTTAGGGAGGAGACTGGTTGAAGTCATCCCCGGGAGAGTATTTATTTCCAATAGGAAATGTTCATTATTTTCATTTACTCTAAAGTCAACCCTGGCATAATGTCTGCAACCTATGGCTTTGTAGATTTTAAGCGCATCTTCAGATATTCCTCTTAATACTGATTCAGGAAGGTCAGCCGGAATATTGTATTCACTCATTCCTTCTGTATATTTGCATTCATAATCATACAATTCATGACCGGGAATAATTTCTACTACGGGTAACGGTTTATTTCCTAAAATTCCTACTGTAATTTCTCTTCCGGGGATATACTCTTCGATAAGTGTTTCTTTCCCAAATTCTACTGCAAGACTAATGGCATCTTCAATACCAGATTCATCTTTAACTATGGACAGACCAAAGGTTGACCCTTCATTTGAAGGCTTTATAACATAGGGAAAGTTAAACTTGGGAACCATATTATCTTCTAAAGAGAACCCTGTGAATTGATCTCTTTTTAGCAGCACCCAATTAGGTGTGGGTACCCCCACTGACTTGGCAATAAGTTTGGTAATATTTTTATCCATGGCAATTTTACAAGCCTTTGACCCTGAACCTGTGTAAGGGATGTTATGTAAATCAAAAAATGCCTGAATGGTACCATCCTCCCCTTCGCCTCCATGCAAAGCATTAAATACCAAATCTGAATCTAATAATAATTGGGGGTTTTGATAAAGTCCAGGTTCTAATAAAATCAAATCCAGATTGTAGCTGTCTTTCAATGCTTCGGCAATAGCTAAGCCCGTTTGAATAGATACTTTATGTTCTGTGGAAAACCCTCCGTAGAGGATGGAAATATTCATTTATAATTCTAAATAGTAAAAATGCATTAAAAATCAGCGTGAAATTTAGGGCAATCTCAAATTGATCATCAATAATTGTTATCGGTTTTATTTAATAATTTACTTTAATTATTTTATTAAACATGACAAGTAATAGACCTTATCCCCAGTTTATAGAATTAAGGAAGCCCTTAG
>CAZKEL010000018.1:0-40211 GCA_964551815.1 uncultured bacterium | reverse complement strand
CTAAATTAATTCAAATTGCAGATTTAATTGTTGGTATGATTCGGTATTATCATTTTAGAATGCTTGAAGGAAAAATGATGACCGATGGTGTAATTATTTAAAACCAATCTTAGAAATGATGAAAAAGAATATTGTGAAAAAGGAACCTTTTAAAGGAGAAATGAAAACAATTTATGATAATGTTTGTATTGAAAGGGATTTGTACAAATAATGGAAAAGCCACCGAAAAATCGATGGCTTTTTGTCGAGCTGGCAGGATTTGCACCTGCTTCCCTGATTCAGGGATTCAGCATTAAGCCGATGCAACTATTGCGTCAACTCGTAGTGAAATTTAAGCCATCTTTTAAATTGGTTTCAAGAATTATATAATGACAATTAAAATCAACAAAAACGCATACATCAATTACGAATAAATAATTACGAAATAAGCGATAGCAAATAAATGAAAAAAGATAACATAATAAGAGATAAAAGTTATGCCTTTGCATTAAGAATAATAAAATTTTATCAATATTTGAAAAATGAAAAAAAAGAATATGTGCTTTCTAAACAAATCCTAAGAAGTGGAACGTCAATTGGAGCAATTATTGAAGAAGCAATTGGTGTTTAATCCGAAAGAGATTTTTTTGCAAAAATTTCTATTTCATATAAAGAAGCAAGAGAAACACATTACTGGCTTAGATTATTGAGAGATAGTGACTATATATCTAATGAAGAGATCAATTCAATGATTGATGATTGTGAAGAAATTCTTATAATTATTGGTAGTATTCAAAAAACCATTAAAAACAAAGGTGGAAATTCATAATTGAAGATTTCTAATTCTCAAATTAAAATAACCGAAAACGCCTTAGAGCAATCCATGCTTTCATGGTTGGGTGAATTGGGATATGAAATATACCATGGTCCGGATATAGCTCCGGGAGAACCTGGCGAAGAACGCAGTGATTATGGAGAAGCCATTTTACAGGGTCGTTTGCGGTCAGCCATTGCCCGAATAAATCCCAACATCAATGGGAGTGGATTAGATGATGCTTTGAAGAAATTACGGTCGTTGTCGTCACCATCGTTGTCACAGCAAAACAGGGATTTTCATCAATTATTAGTAAACGGCATTGATGTGGAAATCCGCACAGAAGATGGTTCTCTTCGTGGAGATAAAGTGTATTTGGTGGATTTCCATCACCCGGAAAACAATGAATTTCTGGCAGTAAATCAATACACCATGATTGAAGACAATCATAATCGCCGCCCTGATGTGGTGGTATTTATTAACGGATTGCCAATTTCTGTGATAGAATTGAAAAATCCTGCTGATGAAGATGCGGATATATGGTCTGCCTTTAATCAATTACAAACCTATAAACAGCAGATTCCATCGCTTTTTACCACCAATGAATTGCTCATTATTTCTGATGGATTGGATGCGCGTGTGGGTTCACTCACTGCTAATAGAGAATGGTTTATGCCGTGGAAAACTATTGATGGTGAAGGGGAAGCACCGCCAGAGATGCTTCAATTGGAAGTACTCACCAATGGTCTTTTTGAGAAAAACAGACTTTTAGATTTAATCCACCATTTCATCACATTTGAAGATCAAAAAACCAATTTGATTAAAAAAGTGGCGGGATATCATCAATTTCATGCAACACGGCAAGCAGTGGATGCCACGGTGTTTGCATCATCTCCACAAGGTGATAATCGCGGTGGCGTGGTGTGGCATACGCAAGGTTCGGGCAAGTCGCTCACCATGGCATTTTTCACGGGGAAGTTGGTGGTGCATCCTGACATGGAAAATCCCACAATCATTGTTATTACCGACCGGAATGATTTAGACGAACAATTATTTGGGACATTTTCAGATTGTAAAGATTTACTCCGTCAAGATCCCGTTCGAGCGAAAGATCGCAATCATTTAAGAGATAATTTGAAAGTGGCTGCAGGGGGAGTGGTGTTTACCACAATTCAGAAATTTCTTCCTGAAGAAAAAGGCGATTCATTTCCTATGCTCACAGATAGAAGCAATGTGGTGGTCATCGCCGATGAAGCACACCGCAGTCAATATGCATTTATTGATGGATTTGCCAAGCACATGCGTGATGCTGTTCCCAATGCAACTTATGTAGGTTTCACCGGTACACCGATTGCCTTGGATGACCGAAATACAGAAGCAGTCTTTGGAGATTATATTAGTATTTATGATATTCAGCAAGCAGTGGATGATGGAGCAACCGTACCCATTTATTACGAAAGTCGATTGGCAAAGCTCGATCTAGACGAAGCAGAAAAACCATACATTGACCCTGAATTTGATGAAGCTACTGAAGGGGAAGAATTATCCAAAAAAGAAAAACTCAAAACCAAATGGGCTGCCTTAGAAGCTTTGGTGGGTACAGAAAAACGCATTAATCAAATAGCCGATGATCTCATTTCTCATTTTGAAAATCGTTGTGAAAGTATGGATGGTAAAGCCATGATTGTGGGAATGAGTCGTCGAATTTGCGTGGAACTTCATGATGCCATTATTAAGCGTCGCCCAGATTGGTATTCCAAAGATGACGATAAAGGAAAAATTAAAGTGGTGATGACGGGCTCAGCATCAGATCCGTTGGACTGGCAAGAACATATTCGAAATAAATCAAAACGAGAAGAAATGGCATCCCGTTATAAAGATGAATCGGATGATTTTCAAATCGTCATCGTCCGGGATATGTGGCTCACAGGATTTGATGCACCCTGTATGCATACCATGTATATCGACAAACCCATGCACGGTCACGGACTTATGCAAGCCATTGCTCGAGTGAATCGTGTATTTAAGGATAAGCCCGGTGGATTGGTGGTAGATTATATTGGCTTGGGCACCAGTTTGAAAAAAGCCATGGGCACTTACACCAATAGTGGTGGAAAGGGTAAAACAGCATTGGACCAATCTGAAGCTGTGGCATTGTTTTTAGAAAAATTGGAAATTTGCAGAGACTTGTTCCATACATTTGATGTAGCTGGTTATTTAGAAAGTGATGCCACAGAAAAACTGCGACAACTACCATCTGCACAGGAGCATATTTTATCCCAAGATAATGGAAAGGACCGATTTATTCGCACAGTGATTGCACTTTCCAAAGCCTTCGCATTGGCAGTTCCCCGAGAAGAAGTGTTGGCTGTACGGGATGAAGTGGCCTTTTATCAAACCATCAAAGCAGCGTTGGTGAAAAGTGGAAGTGAACAGCGAAAAACACCGGAAGAATTGAATCATGCTGTTAGACAAATTGTATCCAAAGCAGTAGTGTCCGAAGGTATTGTAGATGTGTTCACCCATGCGGGATTAAAACGGCCGGATATTTCTATTCTGTCCGATGAGTTTTTAGCCGAAGTACAAGGCTTGCCCCAAAAGAATTTGGCGGTGGAAGTTTTACAAAAATTATTGAAGGATGAAATCCGCGTTATTCAAAAACGCAATGTAGTTCAATCTCGATCCTTTGCAGATATGCTTGTGCAAACATTGGCACGATACCAAAACAGAGCCATTGAAACAGCACAAATAATTGAAGAACTCATCGAACTTGCTAAGAAAATGAGAGAAGCTCATGAACGGGGTGAAAAACTGGGACTCAATGATGATGAGTTGGCTTTCTATGATGCACTAGAAACCAATGATTCAGCCGTCCGAATTTTAGGCGATGATAAACTAAAACTCATTGCCCATGAATTGGTGGATTCTGTTCGAAATAATGCCACCATTGATTGGACATTAAAAGCATCAGTTCAGGCAAAAATGCGTGTTGCTGTAAAACGAATATTACGAAAATATGGTTACCCACCAGATTTACAAGCCAAAGCGACCGAAACGGTTTTAGAACAAGCAGAACTCTTTGCGGATGCGTGGGGAAAACAAGATATGTCACCCCTTCTCACATAATTCTACCAATACCCCACCGGTGGATTTGGGGTGGAGAAATGCAATTTTAAATCCCTCTGCCCCAATGCGCGGATGGGTATCAATGAGCTGAACCCCATGATCGGAAAGATAGTCCAGTGCAGATTGTAGATGATCCACTCTGAACGCCAGGTGGTGCATCCCTTTCCCCTTTTTTTGAATGAAATGGGCAATGGGTGAATCCTCTGAAGTTGCTTTTAAAAACTCCAGTTTTACGGATCCGCTGGGATATATATCAGTAATAACTTCTTGGTCATCAATTTTTTCTCTTTTACTGAGTTTTAATCCTAATAACGAACCAAAGATTTCATGGATGGCCGTTAAATCTTCCACCGCTATGCCAACATGTTCAATCCCCAATATTTTAAAGGGTAGATCATTCATTGATTAATCTCCTTCCAATCAATTCATATTCTGAGGCTTCTGTGATTTCTACCTCAATAAATTCACCAATGGGAACCTTATCCTCTATTCTGATGAAATTATCCACTTCGGGGGCATCCCGGTAGGACCTGCCAATAGACCCACCTTCTTCCCCATTTCGGTCAATAATCACCCTTTCCCGGTTTCCTATGAGTGATTGATTTTTTTGGTAATTGATTTCCTGCTGCAATAGCATTATGGCATCCATTCTGTCTGTTTTTACCTCAAGGGGAACATCATCCTTAAGGGATGCGCCATGGGTTTCTTCCTCCTCAGAATAAGTAAACACACCTAAGCGGTCGAATTCCATATCCTCTACAAAATTATATAATTCCTTAAAATCTTCATCTGTTTCCCCGGGGAATCCAACAATAATACTGGTACGAATGGAAATATGTGGGCATTTTTCACGCAGAGCCTCTATCCGTTTTCTGATGCCAGTGGAATTCAATCCTCTGCGCATGGATTTCAACATATTGTCTGACCCATGCTGTACAGGCATATCAATATAAGGAACCAATTTTTCTAAATCGCCAAACCGTTGAATCATATTTCTATGTAAATGGGCAGGATGGGCATAATGCAGGCGGATCCAATCCAGGCCCTTTACATCATTTAGGGTATCCATGAGTTCATGGAGGGAGGAACGGGGATTCAGGTCCCACCCATAGGATGTACTGTCCTGAGCAATCACCAGTAGTTCTTTTACTCCGCTGTCTGCCAACCGTTGTGCTTCTTGCACATTCCATGCTAATGGTTGAGATTTCTGTAATCCTCTCATGAGAGGAATGGAGCAGAAACTGCAGCCATTGTCGCACCCCTCTGCAATTTTCAAATAGGCATAGTGATTGGGAGTAAGGAGTGCCCGGAAATAATCAGGGTCAGCTTTACTGTATTCTTTTCCAGTGAGATAGCTTAATATTTCTGCATGGTCCTGTGTACCAAAAAAGGCATCTACTTCCGGAATTTCTTTGTGCAGTTCCGTTCCGTAGCGTTCTGAAAAACACCCCATAACGATCAATTTTTCTACTTCTCCTGATTTTTTCAGCTCACCTGCATCCAGGATAACATCAACAGACTCTTCCCTTGCAGAGTCCAAAAACCCGCAAGTATTAACTATGAGGATATCAGCATCCTCTGAAGATGCCACCATTGTATAGTTTTCCTGACGCAGGCCTCCCACCAACATTTCTGAGTCCACCAGATTTTTGGCACAACCCAAACTAATCATGGATACTTTATGTTTTGTTGATTCAGTCACTTTCCACCATGGTTTTATTTCTAATTAATCCGTTTAAGTAGTGCTCTAATTCAAAGGGAATTAAATCATCTGCCTGCTCGCCAACTCCTAAAAAGTACACCGGTAAATTTAGTGTTTTCATAATCTGGACAGCAATTCCTCCTCTGGCTGTTCCGTCCATTTTAGTGAGAATCACCCCACTGAGGGGTGTATATTGGTTGAATTCCTGTGCCTGCTGTAGTCCATTTTGTCCTGTGTTTGCGTCAATGGTAATTAGAACATCCACCTCAGTAGTGAGTTTGGTTGTAACCCGGTAAATCTTGTCCAGTTCCTTCATCAAATTAGGAGAAGTATGCAATCGGCCTGAAGTGTCCACAATAACTCTGTCCTTTTGCTGAGTGAGACCGCTGGAGACTCCGTCGAATGCCACAGCTGCCGGGTCAGCAGATTTATCATTTGCAATAATCTGCACTTTTAATCTGTCTGCCCAAATTTTCACCTGCTCCACCGCAGCAGCACGGTAGGTATCTGCTGCCACCAGAGAAACCGATTCTCCCTGATTTGAAAAATATCCTGCTAATTTAGCAGCAGAAGTTGTTTTACCAGTGCCGTTTATTCCTACCAGCAGAATTATTTTTTTAAGAGGTTCCGTGTCAGAAATACCCTCCAAATAAGTGGTTATTGTATGAATAAACCTCTCTTCAAGACTCATATTTTTATTTTGAGGATTTTCTAATTCAGACAGTATTAAATCAGTCACTTCCCATCCTATATCAGCCCCTAACAGGGATTCCTCGATAAATTCCATATCCCCTTCATTTAAATATGATTTTCCTGCTAATCCTTGAAAAACTGCACTTATTTTTTTCCGAGTTTTACTTAAACCGGATACCGTTTTTTTAAAAATAGAAATCATCTGTTTTCCAATAGTTTAAAATAGTTCAAATAGCGTTTAAAATATTCAAAAGTACTGAATCCGAATAATGCCAGAGAAACGAAATAGGATGTCCATAATACTACTGCAGGGACACCCAGCGATTCTTTGAATACAAAGAAAGCCATCATTAGAGCAGATATACCGATAAACCACTTTCCTGACCGATTGGACTGAAAAACCTCTTCTTGGGAAAACATGAGGTACACTCCGATAATGATAAGAAAAATATCACGCAAAGCTAACAGAGTAAAAAAAAGAAGAAACGGTAGTTTAAAACTGATGATGAGGTAAATCATAACCACCATCATACAGACTTTATCAGCAACAGGATCTATCAATTTTCCAAAATTAGTAATATCTTCAACTTTACGAGCTACAAATCCATCAAGGAAATCTGAGACTACTATCACTATGATGAGTATAAAAGCCCAATACAACATGTCTCTGTTACCCCGGTTCACTTCCTCCAACACCAACACCAGGGGTATAGCAATAAAAATTCTGCTGATGCTGATGGCATTGGCAAGTGTCATGATACGGTCTTCCCTTGTAGCTAACCGTTTTTTCCGGATTCGTTTTCGATGTCTGAAACGCATTAGCTCATTCTACTATTATTGAATTCCAGAGCTGATATAAGGGCATCTTTAATAGGCTCTGCAGGGAAAATATTTAACTCCTCTTTAGCTTCCTCTGATAATTTCAGCATGAGAGATTCTGCATACTCAATGCCTCCGTTATCCTTAATCAGATTTCTGATTTGGGCTAGTTCAGATCGCTTCACATGATGTCTTAATACCTGCTTGAATTTTTTTACTTCAGAGGTGGAAAGCTTAGAAAATATATGAATCAATGGCAGGGTCAAAATATTTTTCTTTAAGTCAAATCCTGCCGGTTTTCCCAGCCCCTCAATATTTCCGGTAATATCCAACAGATCATCTTTGATTTGAAATACAAGTCCAAATTTTTCCCCAAAGCCTGCTAAAGCCTTTCGCTGCTCTGTATTTTCTGAAACGGTAAGACAGCCAATTTCGCAGGCAGCAGAAAAGAGAGAGGCCGTTTTATCCCCCACCATTTTAAAATACACTTCTTCCGTCATTTCCTTTTTCAGCGCTTTCTCAATTTGCAAAATTTCTCCCTGACTGAGGCGTTCAGCTGTGTGTGATAAAATTTCAAGAGCATCAAAATTTCTCAAATGAATCATATTTGTGAGCGCTTTTGAAAACATGAAGTCCCCCACTAAGAGGGAAAGTTTATTTTTCCAGACTCTATTAATGGAGGGCCAACCCCTGCGTAAATCAGCATCATCTACGATATCATCATGAATCAGCGTAGCAACATGAATCATTTCAATTAAAGCTGCTGCCTTGTAAGTATTCTCTCCAGGACCACCACAAAGTATAGCAGCTGATAAACATAAGCGGGGGCGGAGTTGCTTCCCCTTTTTACGGGAAATATATCCAATGATTGAATTGATGATCTTTACATCAGAACGGAGGGACTCCCTGAATACCTTTTGGTAGGTTTCCATGTAAGATTCCAAGGGTTTAAAAAATGATTCAGGAGGATGTAGAGTCATGCTACTTCGTTTTTGGGTTTAAAAATTTTGCTGATAAGAATACTAAATTCATACAGGGTTAGCAATGGTACTACAATGAGAATCTGACTGACGGGATCAGGCGGAGTTAAAATTGCACCCATTATGAGAAACAGTACGATTGCAAATTTTCGGTATTCCCTTAGAAATGCAGGAGTAAATAGTCCAATTTTTGTAAAAAATACAGAAATTACAGGCAGTTGAAACAGCAGACCACAGCCAAAAATCATCCAAAGGATATAGGTTAAATAGCCTTCTAAAGTAAAATTGTAGGCCACCTCTATGGTGGATGAAGTGAGAGAGGTAAAAAAAGCTAAACTAAAGGGAATTATTACAAAGTAAGCAAAACTCATACCCAAAAGTAAAAAGGTAGTGGAAAATAATAAGGTGAGAAATACAGCCATGCCATGTTGGGCTTCAAAAGCAGGAGAAACAAAACGATAGAATTGATACACTATCATTGGCAGTCCTAAAATGATACCTCCAAACAGGGCAACGGATAATTTCACAGTGAACATACTGGTAACTTTCAAAACTTGCAGATGTAGTTCCACGGCTAAAGACTCTGTTGGGAGGATTAAATATTTCATTAGTACATCGGAGTAATGATAGGTAATCATTCCTCCAACAAAAACTGTAAGAAGTATTTTAATTAACCGCCATCTAAGTTCCTCTAAATGATCCCAGAATGGCATTTCTTTAGCATGATCCACCATTACATCAGTTTTTGTACAAGATCAAGTGGAGAAATCCTTTGGGTATATTCTTTGGCAATTTCTCCATCCATTTTGGCTTTAACTTCCTCCTTCCAGAAAGAGTCCAATAATTTGTTTGTCACTAATTCCAACACTCTTGACTTATAGCGGTCATCCCGTTTTTTTCCCGTTATTCCCATTTGGTTATTATACTGGTGATGATTGGTGATTAAAGTGGTTAGTTGGTCTATTCCTTTTCCCTCTATTGCAACTGTATGCACAACTTTAGGAATCCAGGTTTTTTCATCATGGGGAAGAGTAGAGAGAATATTCTGCAAAGTAATCATCAGTTTATTTGCTCCGGGTCGGTCCGCTTTATTAATCGCAAAAATATTTCCAATTTCCATGAGTCCTGCTTTCAACATTTGTACTTCATCCCCCGATTCAGGCACTAATACCACTACTACAGTATCTGCGGCTTTAATTACATCGAGTTCAATCTGTCCTACTCCCACTGTTTCAAAGAGGATAATGTCAAATCCTGCTGCATCAAAAATTTCGCCCGCTTCCTGTGTTTTAACGGAAAGTCCCCCCTGACTTCCCCGGGTTGCCATACTACGGACAAACACCCCTTTATCAGAAAAATGGTTTGTCATCCGGATGCGGTCTCCTAAAACTGCTCCTCCTGAAAATGGGCTGGATGGATCAACTGCCACCACTGCAACGGTTTTCCCCTCATTCCGGAAACGTGAAATAAGTTGATCAGTTATGGAGGATTTTCCGGCTCCCGGGGGGCCTGTAATTCCAATTCGGTAGGCATTACCCGTTAATGAGTGGATATGAGACAGCAGTTCTGCCCCCCTTTCCCCTTGGTTTTCTATTAGGGTAATTGCCTGAGAAACAGATGATCTGGATTGCGTGCGTATTCCCTTAATCAGCTCTGATAACACGCCGCAAATTTAAGGTATTAGGTCTGTGTGATTTTACTGCTGATTAGACAGTTTTATCAAATAGGCGTTTGAAAAAGGCATAGTCAGGTATGACCAGTGTATGCCCTACTTTGGTAATCATATGGCGATCTTCAAAGAGTTTTAATACGCGGGATACAGTTTCCCTTGAAGTACCCGACATATTTGCAATATCCTGCTGGAAGGGTAGCTTTTCAATAGTCACCTGCCCTTTTCTGATAACCCCCATATCCTCAGCTAAATTCAACAGAGAAACACCGATTCTGTGTTCAGCATCTGAGAGAGACAGGGCTTCAATCTGTTGGTCTGACTTTCTAAGACGCTTGGCAAGTTCGCCCATGAGCGCAAAGGATATTTTAAAGTTCCGACGCAATAAACGCAGAAACTCAGATTTTTGAATAGCGATGAGTTCACAATCTTCCTGGGCTAAGGCATTTGCTGATCTGGCTTCCCCATCTAAAATTGCCATCTCTCCAAAAATCTCACCAGGCCCTAATAAGGATAGTATCACTTCTTTACCTTCATCGTTTACTCTGGTTATTTTAACCGTACCAGAGGCAATGATAAAAACAATGTCCCCAAATTCTTCTTCGAGAATTATCATACTGTTTTTAGGATATTTACGGGGAGTACAACTTTCTGATATTTCCGCCAATTCCTGTTCATCCAAATCTATGAAAATTGGAATCGAACTCAGATTTTCAATGGTCATCTATATCTTCCTTTATATGTAAAATAAATGTAAATCAGGATTCTTATTGAGTAAATGTCTAATTCACGGACTAGTAAAGTTAGAGGAATTAGATTCTATTTACAATATTTTCTCTTTCTAATACTTATAATTAATTCTTAGTCTCTTATTCAATTTCTGTCTTAATTTTGCAGGCTATAATTTAAAAGGATTTAATAGATAAGAAATGGGTGCAACTGGATCAGAATTAAAACGAGTACGGCAATCACGCCGGGACAATCTGCGGAATCGTCATTATAAATCAATGATGAAAACTTCTATTAAGAAGGTGTTGAATGCTGAAAAAAGCGAAGCAGCTTCTCTTTTGTCTCAGGCAGTATCTACCATTGATCGTGTCTGCGGTAAAGGCATTATTCATAAAAATCGTGCGGCACAACAAAAATCAAAACTCACTAAATATATAAACAGTCTTTAGACTGTCTTAAAACTACCTTAAACCCTGTCTATAATTATTATGGATGGGGTTTTCTATTGGGGTTTTTGATAGTTGGGAGATTCCTTCGTGATATTGATATCATGTGGATGGCTCTCCTTCATACCTGCCGCGGTAATCTGAATAAATTTTGCTTTCTTAGAGAATTCAATAATGGTTTTTGCTCCGCAATAGCCCATTGAGCTTCTCACTCCGCCAATTAGTTGATGCACTGTATCTTTCACATCACCTTTGAAAGGTACCATCCCCTCAATCCCTTCTGGCACTAACTTCTTTAGTTCATCCGTTTCCTGTTGAAAATATCTGTCCTTACTGCCATCATTCATGGCAGCTATAGAACCCATTCCGCGGTACGATTTAAAACTCCTGCCCTCCCATAAAATGATTTCACCGGGACTTTCATTGGTTCCGGCAAGAATACCGCCCAGCATGACCACCTCAGCACCAGCAGCAAAGGACTTTGCCACATCTCCTGAATACCGCATACCTCCGTCAGAAATTATGGGAATGTCATATTTTTGAGCAACGGAAACGGCATCTAGTACCGCCGTTAATTGCGGAACCCCAACTCCTGCAATCATTCGGGTGGTGCAGGAAGATCCTGCTCCAATACCGACTTTTACTGCATCCACTCCTGCGTTTATAAGGGCTTCTGCACCATCAGCAGTAGCAACATTTCCGGCAATTACATCAATGGAGGATAACTCCTTTTTCAATGCCGTCACTGTATCTAAAACCCCCTGCGAATGACCGTGTGCTGTATCCACAACAATAGCATCTGCCTGAGCTTCACACAGGGCTTGTGCTCGTTCAATGGTATCTTGAGAAACACCAACAGCTGCCGCTACCAATAATCGGCCATGTCTATCTGAGGCAGCATTGGGATGATTCTCTTTTTTTAATATATCTTTCACTGTAATTAATCCGCAGAGAGAACCATCTTCATCTATGACTAACAATTTTTCAATGCGGTTTTCCTGTAATACAGATTTGGCATCTTTCAGGGTGGTACCCTTTTGAACCGTAACCAGATTTTCCCCCGTCATTCTATCTGCAACTTTTAAATTCAGATTGTTTTCAAAACGGATGTCCCTGTTTGTAAGAATTCCCACTAATTTTCCCTCATCAACAACAGGGACTCCTGAAATATGATAGTGAGCCATAATGCCAAGTGCGTCCCGAATGGTTTTTGATGAATTAATAGTAACGGGATCTAAAATCATACCGCTTTCAGAGCGTTTCACTCTGTCAACTTGTTTCACCTGGTTTTCAATTGACAAATTTTTATGGATAACCCCTATTCCCCCTTCTCGTGCCATGGCTATTGCCATACGGCTTTCAGTAACGGTATCCATGGCGGCAGACATAATGGGGATATTTAGCTGAATATTTTTAGTTAACCTTGTGGTAAGGTCAACTTCTTTAGGCAGAACCTGTGAATGTAGTGGTTCTAATAAAATATCGTCAAAGGTTAATCCTGTCTTATAATTTGTACTCATTGTAATTCACCTTCTTTTTCAATTTTATCTAATATTTTTCCTGACTGGATAAGCTTCAGAATAAGAGAAATATCCACACTTTGAAGTCTGTCATAATGTAACACAGGGACTACTTCTCTCACCAATTTCATAATAGGGATCAGTCTTTTTGCAGGTTGCAAACCACCTCGCAGAGATATGGCCTGGCAGGCACATAAAATTTCAATAGCAAGAATAGATTCCAGATTTTCTACAATGGCTTTTAATTTTCTGCCTGCCCATGGTGCCATACTTACATGGTCTTCCTGATCAGCACCAGTTGGAATGGAATCCACACTGGCAGGATGAGCCAAACTTTTATTTTCAGATACCAAAGCAGCTGCTGTTACCTGACACATCATCACTCCCGAGTTTACTCCCGGTTCGGGTACAAGGAAGGGTGGCAGATCAAATTCACCCTTGGTCAGAGTATATATTCTGCGTTCACTTATATTACCAAGTTCCGTAGCTGCGATGGCAGCCATATCCATTGCTTGGGCCACAGATTCAGCATGAAAATTTCCAGCAGAAATAACATCACCATCGGGGAAGATCAGTGGATTATCAGACACTGCATTAACTTCATTATCAATCACTCGGTAGGCTGCCTTAAGGGTATCTCTCGAAGCACCATGTACCTGTGGCATACATCGAATACTATACATATCCTGCACCCTGTCACAATCTTTGTGAGATCTATGAATTTCACTATCCTGCAGTAATAGAAATAAATTTGCAGCTGTTTCTCTTTGCCCGGGGTGGTGCTTCAACGACTGTACTTTTTCTAAAAACGCCGTATCCGTTCCCAACACACCTTCTACTGATAACGCCCCGGCAATGTCTGCAATTTTTGTTAATCTGTTTAATTTGCAAAGACATTCAACTCCAAAAGCTGTGGAAAATTGAGTTCCATTTATCAGTGCAAGTCCTTCCTTAAAACTTAAGGTAAGGGTAGAAATTCCGGCTTTATTTAAGGCGGATTTTGAGTCTAAAATTCCGGAATCTGAATATACGCTTCCCTCACCGATAAGGGGTAGGGACATATGACTGAGGGGAGCTAAATCTCCACTGGCTCCAACAGACCCTTTTTCCGGAACCAAGGGGATCAATTCATGATTTATCATTTCTATTAATTTTTCAACCAATTCAATACGGACCCCACTATACCCTTTTGATAAGGACAACACCTTTAATACCATCATGAGTCTTACCAATGAGGGTTCTACAGGATTGCCTACTCCGGCGGCATGGGAGAGCAACAAATTCTGTTGAAGCCGGGAAATTTGTGAATCAGAAATTTTCACCTGACTCAATTTACCAAAACCGGTATTTACTCCATATACCGTTTCCCCTGAATCCAGAACTGTTTTAAGGGTGAGGCGTGATGATTGTATTTTTTCAATTACGGCAGGAGATAATCGGAGGCGTAATGAGGATTCCGAGTGGGAATTTATCTCCTCCGGAGTGTAATGTTTATCTTCGACAAGAAAGTCTGCCAATTAATTCTTTTCCACTTTTTGTAAGTTATTTAATTTAGAAATGATTTGCCTAAAAGAATTTTATTGATTCAGATATCAAGGTATCAACCTGACGATAAGGGATGGCATCTACAGGGAGAGAACCCAAAATAGTTTTCCCGTAACTTTTCGTCGCCAATCGTGTATCCCCCACAATACAGATACCTGTGTCATTCATATTGCGAATCAATCTTCCAAAGCCCTGGCGAAACCGCATGGCTGCTTCTGGAATTTGATACTGATAAAATGCATTATCACCTCGTTGGTTGTAATCATTTATCTGGGCTTGTACCAATGGCTCGAAGGGATTATCAAAGGGGGTTTTCACAATAAACAACAGTTCAACTTTATCACCGGGAAAGTCCACACCTTCCCAAAAGCTTGATGTACCAATGAGTATGGAATGAGGATGTTCCAGATAACCACGAACCAATACATTTCGGCTAATCCCGGGATTTTGTACAAATAATTTGCAGCCTGAATTTTTTAGCTTCGGTTCCAGATACCTTTTTAAGGCCAGAGTCTGCTTATAAGATGTACACAAGACTAACATTCGTCGGTTCAGCTTTAGGGCAATAGATTCAATCTGGCTGCCAATATCATCCAGAAAACGAGGGTCCTTTACATCTATGGCACTCTGGTATAAAAAAACTTTTACCTGTTCACTGTAATGGAAGGGAGAGTAATAAATTTTCTCAATAATTGGCTGATTTAACTCAGCTAAATCAAGACCAACTTTTTCTTTGAAATAGCGAAATTCGTCATTTATTGTGAGAGTGGCAGAACAAAAAAGTCCCGCAGGATGGTGTTGAAACAAAGTCTCATTTATAAATTCGTTCACTTTTAAAGGCGAAGAATTCATATAGGCCATATTCTGGAACTCTGACTTTTGAAAAGTAGCCCATTGAACCAAACCAGAATTTTCTTCTAATGCTGATTGAAGACATTCAATACCCTCTTTAAGGTTTCCAGATATTGAACTAAATTCCAGTGAAACAGATGCGGGAATATTTTCCTTTTCATCTGTGAGCATCTTTTCAAATTTCAATACATCCTTTTCAAAGGATTGAAGTGAAATCAATACATCCCAGGGGGTGGGATCCGTATCTATAAATTCATCCCTGGGGTTTTGATATAATAACTTCTGAGTGTTATACTCAGATTGACGCAGCACATCATCTCTGATGTGTACATAGGAGTTGAAAAAGTCTCTGATTTCAGATTTAATAACCTTTCCATTTTCTGCCAGTTGACTGTAAAGCTCAGAAAGTTTAGAGAATCGGCTTAAAGATTGGACTTTCCAATTAGATTTTGCAGTACTGAAAAATTGGAAAACATCATCCAGGGATTTTATACCAAACTGACGCACTAACTGATCCCGAATGACGGATGCAAAATGATGGGCTTCATCAATCACAAATAAAAATTCCTGCGGAAGGCTGGAATTTTCTCTCATTAACTCATTCCCTAACAATGAGTGATTAATGATAATAATATCAGCATCAATTAATTTTTTCCGCACTTTTCCTGAGTAACATCCATCATATTTTTTGCAGCGTTTCCCCGAACAATAGCCTTTCTCACTTCGGACTAAAGACCAAAGTCTGCTGAAGCGGTTCATAGGAAAGCCGTTGCATTCAAATACATCTCCTGACTTACTTTCCCACTCCCACACTAACAGAGGTATCAGATTTTCCACTTCCTCTGTATTTAATAAATTGCTGTGGTTTTGTAGCAACTGGTTGAGTCTGGTTCGGCAGATATAATTATGTTTGCCCTTATAAATTACTGAATTGAGAGGCTGATCTACCGCTTCGGCGAATTTAGGAATATCCTTACTGAATAATTGATTTTGCAACGTCTTGGTATGAGTGGATATGATCATGGGAACCTGTCTTTGTACGCCTGCGAGGTACCCTGCAGATAAATAAGCAAGAGACTTTCCTAAACCTGTCCCCGCTTCAGCAGCCAGTATCTGGTCTTCGGTAAACGCCTTATAGGTATCATTAATAAGATTTTCCTGAGATTGCCTTTTTTCATAACCATTCCAATACTGAGAAAAGATACCTCCTTCTTCCTGCCAGGTTTGCGGGTTTAAAGGAAGTTCTGAATCTGACCTTTTCTGTGAGTATTCAAAAATATTATTCTGTGGTAAATAAGATTGGGATGACTCTGTCAATCCGTCAATTTTATTTAATTTCACGCAGGATTTAATGAGGTTATGGTATAGCTCTGCATTATGCATATTTCTACCATCAATCAGAGTGTCAATTGATTGCATCAACGAGAGTGGTTTTGAGGCTGCCTCATTGATGAGGTGAACAAATAATTCTCCTGTGGCTCTGGCATCCGCTCCTGCACGGTGCGCATTTTCAATATTGATATTGCAATGATTACAGAGGGAAGAAAGGCTGAATCCATTAATAAAATATAAAAATGCTCTTCCCAGAGAGGCAGTATCATACAAAGGGTTATCGGGAAATTCTCTGCCAATATTTCCCAATTGCCGTTTGATAAAAGAATAATC
The DNA here is from genome assembly GCA_964551815.1 of uncultured bacterium. Classification (GTDB taxonomy): domain Bacteria; phylum Fidelibacterota; class Marinisomatia; order SCGC-AAA003-L08; family D37C17; genus D37C17. The sequence continues at coordinate 23,672 of CAZKEL010000018.1, read as the reverse complement.
AAAAGATATGTTTTGAGCAACTAAGGGGGCAGTGCCGATAAACTCCAAAAATTGGGGTAAAATTTCTGTGATGTCGGGAGCATCATTTACCATCTTATTGGTAATCCCAGTTAGCTCAACAATAAAAGGTGGTATAGTTTCCTGTGGATTTATCAAACTGGTGAATTCTTCCTTAAATTCGCCATTCACAAACTTGCATGCTGAAATTTCAGTGATTTTGTTTCTTTTGGGATCTAAACCCGTCGTCTCAAGATCAAAGGCAATGTACTCACTAAGCTGTAATTGCTCTAACAGTTGTTGGTTATTTAGAAAATCAGACACCTGCAAATACCTTTATTACATCCATAATCATAGATGGCTTTTTGAATACTGCTGCTTTAAATACAGAAGTTAAGGTGCGCTTATCAAATGGAATACTCAATACTTTTTCAGCTATGGAATTTAAATCATCGTCCGAAAGTTTTTCAGTAGTTTCTTTAATTTTATAAAAGAGATTATGGGATTTCCCAAACTCTTTAAACATACGTTTTGGATAGGCATTCAATTGCTTTTCAGAATACTCTCCTTTTTCACAGGCCTTGACTGCAACTTGGCCTGCAATCCATCCTGCTTTCATGGCTGCTGCAATCCCTCCGCCGGTCATGGGATTCACCTGATGTGCTGCATCACCTACCAACATGACTCCATTGCCAACAGGTTTTTCCATAGGTTTTGCACAGGGTACTCCCCCGCACATGGTGGTGAGAATGGCAGCTTCCGGATATTCTTTTTGCATGAAGGCATCCAAATATTTTTTTGCTGACTTTTCCTTGCTGTACTTGCCACTAATGCCAATACCAATATTTGCGAATTTATCCCCTTTGGGGAAAACCCATAAATATCCGCCTGGTGCATAGTTATTCCCCACATACATAACCATGGTATTTGATTTCACATTTACATTTGAAACTGAATATTGGAGAGCTGATTCCATATCCTTCATTCTCACCAGGGTATTCAGCCCAGCCCAGCGCCCCACCCGAGAAGCGAGGCCATCAGCACCAATTACGATTTTACAGTTGATTTGACTCTCTTTCCCTAAATAATCTACACAGACACCTTGTACAGCAGATTGGTTTTTTATTAATCCTTTTACATAGGCTTTGGTGAAAATGGAAGCTCCAGCTTCTGCAGCTTCACGGGAGAGATCATAATCAAAAATTCTACGGTTTAATATATAGCCTGTCTCTTTTTGGAACTTTACATCAACTTGGCTGCCATTTGGAGATACTAATGTTGCAGAAGTGATTTTTTCTGCGATCCAACTATCTCTCATTGGTGTAAACTGTGTTACTCCTTTTTCTCCCACTGCTTCTCCACAGCGAACGGGATACCCAATATCACGGTCCTTTTCCAACACCACTACCTTTAATCCACCTTTGGCAGCTTCTCTTGCAGCTAATGATCCTGCAGGACCGCCCCCCACAATTACCACATCATAATTAGTTTTCATTCTCTCCGTAGAGGACTTCAATTGGGCAAATTTCTATACAAAGATCACAATCTATACAACTCTCATCCTCGATGGTGATAGATGCTTCCCGAACTTCTATACAATCTGGGGGACAGACAGCAACACAGGTACCACAAAAATCACAAAGGTTTTCTTTAATGAGAATCATCTACCAGAAAAGTAGGATAATGGAGATCAAATCTGTGCCAATAATAGTATTTACTCAGATAGAAAGTAATAATTAAAGGTAAAGCTAGATAGGGATACACGGTTAAAGCGAAAAAATTTAATATGAATATAGGATACCGAATTGCCCGCAGGATGTCTTTATCTAATCTTCTAAAGAGAGCAAACAGGAAGAAAGGTATAGAAGTTATGGAGGCTGTTGATGCGAGAGGGTCGGCATTTTTCAATCCCAGTATGAATGCCCCAAGAGGCAATATGGATGCAATGAGCAGAGTCAAATTTTTCCCAAACACAAGGGGGAAGGTCCTGTCACCTGCAGAATCATCTCCCTTCACATCGGGCAAAGTAGTTAACAGAGCCACAGAAGCAAAACACAGGACATACGGCAGGAGAATTATCAAAAAATTTCCAATACGGGGAATATTAATTTCACTCTGTACTGCAAGGGTGAACCAGCCGATAAGGTACAATAGAAGTCCCGCAAGAATATTCACCATCCATCCTGCAATGGGTTTTTTCTTCCATTGATAGGGAGGCTGATTATAGAGGATACCCCAAACAAGATATAACAGAGCAGCAAAAATAGTAGTTACCCAATTCCCCAGCAGGGTAAACGCAAAACCGATAGCCACCAGAATATGTGCTATTTTCCTACTTTTTTCAGTGGAAATGTATTTTCCGACCAGAAATAATTTCTTATTTACTGTATCAGAATCTACATCCATAATCTGATTTAATATAAATGCAGCACCAGATACTAAACTCACCCCGATAAAAATAAACAAGGTGGAGTAAGAAATTTGAAGAATACCTACGGAAGAAAGAGAAGAATGAATTCGCGCAGTTGACATACCAATTACAATCATCACCCACACGGAAAAAAACAGAGTAGGTCTTAGGAGAAACAAATAATCAAGGTGAGGAACAATTTTTTTATGAACAGGATGAGACTTTAGAAATTTCTTTACCATTTTCACCTTTCATTTTAATGGGGTAATTTCCGGAAAAGCATGCCGTACAGAAATTTTCCGTTCCTTTGTTGGTGGACTCCAATGTACCCTCCAGAGAGAGGTACCCCAGAGAATCTGCATCCACCAATTCCCGCACCTCTTCCACACCACGGGATCCTGCTGCTAATTCTTCTACTGTGGGGAAATCCATACCATAAAAGCAGGGAAATTGAACAGGGGGAGAACTGATTCGAACATGTACTTTTTTGGCCCCTGATTCCCGCAGTAATTTTGTTAGTTTTTTCAGGGTAGTTCCCCTGACAATAGAGTCATCAATGATGACTACTTCTTTATCTTTCATCACTCCCTTCACTGTGTTAAACTTCAATCGCACAGATAAATCTCTCAATCGCTGTGTGGGGAATATAAAGGTGCGTCCTACATAATGGTTTCTGATGAGCCCGATTTCATGTTTTACTCCGGACTCTGAGGAGTATCCCAATGCACAAGTATTGGAAGAGTCAGGAACTGAAATGACAATATCCCCCGATTCTGAGGGATATTCCTGTGCTAATTTTTTCCCGAAGGAGCGCCGCATTTTATCTACAGATTCTTCAAATATTTTTGAATCGGGTCTGGAAAAATAGATGTACTCGAAAATGCAATGTTTTGGATTTTCAGGGGTAGTAAACATCTTGGAGTAGAAACCATCATCATTAGCTACAATCATTTCTCCCGGCTTGACCTCTCGAACATAGTCTGCACCTAAGAGATCAAGTGCACAGGTTTCAGAGGAGAAAACCAGCGTATCCTGTAATTTTCCTAAACAGAAAGGCCGAATACCATGGGGGTCCCTGGCTGCTATCATTTCAGTTGGAGAAATGAGCAGTAAAGAAAAGGCACCTTCAATTTTCTGCAATGTTTTTTCCAGTCTCTCTGCCAGGGTGTCCCCTTGCTCACGGGCAAGCAGGTGAATAATAATTTCAGTATCGGTGGAAGTTTGAAAAAGAGCACCGTCTTTCTGCAACTGCTGCCTGATTTCTTCAATGTTTACCAGATTTCCATTATGGGCAATAGATAAATAATAGCCACCCATGTTGAAAGTAAGCGGTCCTACATTTTCAGCATCTGAGTCTCCGGTAGTGGAATATCGTACATGACCAATTGCAGAATCACCTGTAAGTACCTCAAACACATCCGGGTTAGAAAAAACATCAGATACCAACCCTTGCCCCATATGCCTGTGTAACTTTTCCCCGTCTGAGGAAACAACTCCTGCTCCTTCCTGACCGCGGTGCTGCTGGGCATACAAGCCCATATAGGCTAAGGTTGCTGCCTCCGGATTATTTTGTATCCCTATGATTCCACACATAATCTAATCTATTGTTTTAAGTGAATCTATGACAGTAGGTGACTGCAATTTTTTAACGGGAAAAGTAGATAAATGGGCATCAACATAAGCATCTAATATATTCCATACAAATAGACCAAAAACCCACCAGGCATAGGTATTCCTAAGCCCTAATTGTGAGCCTGAATCTCTCAGCTCAATAAAATTGGTGACTGCAAAGTATTCTGCCCCCAAGAAGCCTATAGCCTTTACATATTTTCCATTATAGAGCTGACCCATTCCGGGTATTACAGATAATTTCCAGGCGAGGTTCGGGTTTCGGACTTTGCTGGAATCAATATATCCATCACTCTGAGATAGTGAATACCCAAGTAACAGGATTAATACAAATGAATATTTCAAGCAATAACTCCCACAGCTTCTATTTCTACTTCCGCGTTCATAGGCAATGAAGACACTTCAACTGCAGAGCGGGCTGGTGGTTCACTTTGAAAATAACTACTAAAGACTGCATTTACCTGAGGAAAATTTTTTATATCTGTAAGATAAACTGTAAGTTTTACTGCATCTTGCAAGGAGCTTCCTCCTGCTTTTAATACGGCGTCCACATTATTTAAAACCTGCTTAACCTGGTCTGTAAAACTGCCTGCCATTAGCTTTCCATCACCGGGAATGAGTGGAATCTGTCCGGATGTAAAAACGAATTGTCCTGTGGAAATTCCCTGAGAATAAGTACCGATTGCTTCCGGCGCTAAAGGTGTTTTTATAACTATTCTACTCAAAATGATTTTCCAGACACCAAACAGCAAGACCCATATCTTCATTTAGTTTACGGTTTAATTCACTGCTTCCCGGTTGTAATATAAATTCACCGGCAAGGGCAATATTTGCTTCAAATAAATGTCCGCCAAATACTCGGCATTCTGTATCGCTAATTGTCACATGGGTATGGGAAAACTGACTGCCATTTTTCATGGTAATATTGCCCATTAGCGAGGTTAATTCATATTCCCCTTTAAACTGCTGTTTATGGTATGATTTAGTCTCTGATGAAAAATATCCGATTTCGGGGTTTTCAATAGCCCCAATTCCGTTCAGCCAGGCACAGCGGATTCCTTCACTTACAGCAAATTTTTCAAAACTTGCATTAATAGCGTCTCCTTTATCAAGAGATATGTAAATAACCGAGCCGTCTTTACGATAAGTCATTTACCCATCTCAAATTGAGCTCTCTGTTTGCTTTGGTTTCATCTAATCGGGATACAGGTGTGTTTACAGGAGCTTGTTTAATACTATCAGGATTGGTATTTACCAGTTCGTTTATTTCCCGCATGGATGCAATGAATCTATCCAAAGTCTCCCTGGTTTCTGATTCAGTAGGTTCAATCATCATCGCTTCAGGTACATTGTTAGGGAAGTAAATGGTAGGGGCATGAAAACCATGATCCAACAGCGCTTTTGCAATATCCAACACTTTTACCCCTTTTTCTTTCTGCTTTACTCCTGAAGCCACAAACTCATGAAGGGTTCCTTCGGCAAAGGGAATATCAAAGGTATCCTTTAACTGATGTTTTAAATAATTTGCGTTAATGATGGCTTGGCGGGTCATTTTTTTCAACCCTGCATCCCCTAACATTTTAATATAGACATATGCCCGGACAAGAATGGTGAAATTCCCAAAAAAGGAATGTACCTGACCGATACTATCAGGACAATCCCCATCTAAATAATATTGTCCATCTTCCTGTATGGCAACCCTTGGTACCGGTAGAAATTTACTTAAATGGTCAACCACCGCTATGGGGCCGGAACCGGGACCACCCCCTCCATGAGGTGTGGAAAAAGTCTTATGGAGATTTATATGAGTAATATCGAATCCCATGTCGGCAGAACGGCACAACCCCACCAGAGCGTTCATGTTGGCACCATCCATATACATAAGTCCCCCTGCATCATGGATCAGAGAAGATATTTCTTCAATGGAATCTTCAAATAATCCCAAAGTATTGGGTTGGGTGAGCATCATGCCTGCAATATTTTCATTCACCTTTGACCGCAAATCATCCATATCAACTCTGCCCCGGTCATCGGATTTAACTTCAAGGGGTTCAAAGCCACCCAGGACAACAGAAGCGGGGTTGGTACCATGTGCTGTTTCAGGAATGATAATATATTTTCGCTCCTCTCCCTTTTGTTCCAGGTACTTTTTCATGATGAGCAAACCCACAAATTCACCCTGAGAGCCAGCACTGGGTTGCAGGGTACAGTCTGCCATGCCTGTAATTTTCTGCAGCATCTGGCTCAGCTCAAACATGATTTGCAGTGCTCCCTGTGATATTTCCTGATCTTGTAGAGGATGGATAGCGGAGAATCCTGGCAGGGCTGCTAAAGCATCATTAATTTTCGGATTATATTTCATTGTACAAGACCCAAGAGGATAAAAGTCCTTATCAATGTGGTGGTTTTTCACTGATAAATTTACATAGTGGCGTACCACTTGTGGTTCAGTTACTTCCGGTAACTCAGCAGGGGTTGCACGCAGCAATTCCGGAGGAATATTATCACTTAATTTTATATCCGGTGCAGAGGATTCTGGCAGGGTGACTCCAATTCTCCGCGGAACCGACTTTTCAAATATCACTTTATTATTCGCCATATTTTAATCTACTAATTTTTTAATTATTTTCTCACCATGAGAAAGAGCTTCTGTAAGGCGGCTTACATCACTACCACCGGCAGTAGCGATATGAGGTTTTCCGCCACCACCGCCACCCATGACAGCTCCCACTTCCTTCACAATATTCCCTGCTTTAACTTTATTGGTTAAATCATCTGTAACCGCACACATGACCATGGGTTTGTTTTTTATAACGGTTCCGATGAGAGAAATACCATTGGATTTAAATGCTTGACGAAATTGATCTCCCAGTTCTCGTAAATCTCCGGGATCATCCATTTCATGGATGACAAGTTTCAATCTACCGATTTCCTTTGCACTGGAAACCAACTGTACCACAAGGGAGGATACAGAATTGCGTTTGAATTGCTGCAATTGTTTTTCCAACTGCTTTCTCTGTTCCAACATAGCCTTTAAACGGAGGGGAATTTCATTTTCAGCACATTTCAAAGCAGTTTTAACCTCTGTCAGAATATTTTCCTGCTGGTTGATAAATTCATGTACCGAAGCTCCTGTCAGAGCTGTAATCCGGCGAACTCCTGCAGCTAAGGCAGATTCGGAGGTTATTTTGAATGCTCCTATATCACCGGTACGCTTTACATGGGTTCCTCCGCATAATTCCATTGAAAATCCCGGAACATTAACCACCCGCACCAAATCATCATATTTTTCACCAAATAAACTCATAGCTCCGTCAGATTTTGCATCCTCATAGGGTTTCACCTGGGTATCTACCTCAAGATTTTGCAGTATTATTTCATTGATTTTGAATTCTATTTCCCTCAGTTGGTGAATATTGATTTGTTCATAATGCGTAAGATCAAACCGCAGAAGGCGGGGAGCAACCAATGAGCCAGCTTGCTGCACATGTTCCCCTAATACCTCCTTCAATGCCTGATGAAGTAAATGAGTGGCAGTATGATTTCGGCGAATTTCGTTCCGTCGGTTGGAATCTATTTGTGCCTGGACTGATTTTATTTCTTCAATGCTGCCTTTTTCCACTTTACCAATATGGATATATTCATTGCCGGACTTTTGTACATCCAAAACTGAAAAACTGAAGTTTTCACCAGTTATTGTTCCTGTATCTCCAATCTGCCCTCCTGACTCTGCATAAAAAGGAGTTCTGTCCAGAATCAATTCTAACTCATTATTTTCTGAGTAGGCATATTTAATCAGGTTTGCTTCCGATTTTGTTTCACTATAGCCAGTAAATTTGGTTGGGATTTCTTCTCCCACCACTGTCCAGTCAGCTTCGGACAAGGTTTGTTTGAACTTTCCCGCATTGCGAGCTCTTTCTTTTTGCAGTTCCATACACCCATTGAACTCCGCTATATTCACCGTTAGCCCATCGTCCCGGGCGAGAAGTTCTGTCAGATCAAGAGGAAAGCCATAGGTATCATATAACTTGAAGGCATCTTCGCCGGGAATTACCCCACCCTTTTTCAGATTCGAAGAAATCTTTGCATAAATTTCTAAGCCTCTATCCAGAGTTTCATTAAAGGAAGATTCTTCAGCTTCAATTACTTTTTCAATATGGGATTGCTTTTCCCTTATTTCCGGGAAGGCATCTCCCATGACTTTGACTAAAATTGAGGTAAGTTTATAAATGAAGGGAGTTTTCATTTCCAGCATTCTGCCGAATCTGGAAGCCCTGCGCAGAACTCTCCGCAGCACATATCCCCTGCCTTCATTCCCGGGCATGGCACCATCAGCAAGGGAGAAAGCCAACATACGCAAATGGTCAGCGATTACTCTGTGGGGTACTCCGTCTTTATAGGTTATGTCCTTTCCTGTAAGACTACAGATTTTATCAAGAAGGGGAATAAATAAATCTGTTTCATAATTTGAAGATTTACCATTGAGAATTGCCACCAGCCTTTCGAAGCCTGCCCCTGTATCTACATGTTTAGAGGGGAGATTATTCAGCTTTCCCTGTTCATCACGGTTATACTGGATAAATACCAAATTCCATATCTCGCGGTAATCTGCCAAATCATTTACTCCGGCGGCTTTTTGTCTGGAGGTATCCTCACCTGTATAATAATGGATTTCAGTACAGGGGCCACAAGGGCCAGTCTCTCCCATTTCCCAGAAATTATCCTTATGTCCAAATTTTAAAATCCGTTCATGGGCAACATCTGTCACTTCCTTCCAAACTTCACCAGATTCATCATCGTCTTCAAATATGGTTACCCACAAGCGGTCTTTATCCAGTTTCCACACTTGGGTTAAGAGTTCCCATGCCCAGGCAATGGCTTCTTTTTTGTAGTAGTCCCCAAATGACCAATTCCCCAACATTTCAAAGAAGGTATGGTGATAGTCATCTACTCCCACCTCTTCCAGATCATTATGTTTTCCACTGACACGGATGCATTTTTGAGAATTCGCTGCCCTTTTATTTTCGGGGACTTCCAAATTAAGAAAATAGGGTTTAAACTGGTTCATACCTGCATTGGTAAATAACAGGGTGGGATCTTCGTGGGGAACCACAGATGAGCTTCGGACAAACTGATGGTTCTTCTTTTTGAAGAAATCTATAAACTGCTTTCTAATTTCAGTTGATGAAATTGCCAAGGGTTCTCGGTATTAAGTATTTGAGTTATTGATTAGTAACAACAATGGTATCTAAGGTCAGCTTTATTTTAATGTCTGCCCCTTTTCTTTTAGCCTCGTCTTTCGAGTTATAATATCCCACCCGAACCGCATATAATACCTTATTGTCCCTGTATAATTCTGTAACTCTGGCATCGAATCCTCCGATAACCAGGTTTAATCTTTGTTTCTCTGCATTTTCCCTTAGACCATAGGCCCCGGTTTGCAGAGAATATCTTCCCGTATTTTTTTTCTGGTCCACACTGGCAGCACGATATTCACCCAAGGGGTTTTTAAAGGATTCAGGGATTCCCGATTCTGCTTTAGATTGTTGAAACTCAGAAATTAATGCGTCTATTTTACCATCTACATCCAAGGTGGGGAATTGGCGTTGAAAAACTCTGGAATAAAAAATCGCCGTATCTTTATGACCTGATACAATAAGAGAATTTAAAAACAATTTAACTGCCCTTTCAATATGAGGAGACCGACTGTAATACAGCGGCATCTTCTTCAACCATTCAGATGACTGTACATACAGTCCCGCAGCATAATAGTATTCTGCTACCTTCATAACAGCATCATCTCCATACTCACTGGTGGGATGTGCATTGAATATATCCACAAATTGACGCATAGCTCTTTCGCCATCTGGTTCCAGTATCCCTTTTAGAAACATGGCAGAGGGATTGTTTGGGTATTTTTCTTCTATAGCAGGCAGGTAAATCTGGGCACTGTCCCGCGAACCATTGAGTACTTCTGATATGAGGTGATCAATGTGTTCCTGTGCCGGCAGGATACCCAAGAGAATCAGATTGATGAGAATGAACTTCATACCTTAGGGATTTCCTTTTCACCACCAGTTTCATAAAGCCAAATAATATCCGGATCAGTAGCAGTATTTTTATAAATCTGAAATCGTTCATCTGTTACCAGAAAATGAATGATATCATCGAGACCTCTGATGAATTCATTGCTGCTTTTTTCTTGTCTTGCCTGTAATTTCATTTTAATGAGTTTCACGATGAGTGAAGTGGAGTCCTGCTCTAATGCACTGTCAATGAGTTCCAGAGCTTCAACATTTTCTCCTCGGTGTGAATAGATTTCAGATAAACTGGCTATGACTTCAATATTGTCTTCATCCAGCTTAAGAATTTGTTTGAGAATATCCTCAATTTCAGGATAACGGTCCAAAGCAAACAACCCATCTTTCAACAGATGTATTACCATCCAGGCAGATTCTGGTCTCAATTCTGCATATCGCATCCACATGGGGATAGCCTTAGAAAGTAATTCCTTAGCCCTGGCCATATAATCAGGTTCTTCACCGGCAGTATGCAGAATATCTGTTTTGAGTGACTTTTGGTATTCTACTTCAGACTCTTCTGAATAGGAATTGCCGATGAAATAATAGGCTACTGCCAGGTTTTCATTAATGGTGAGGGCATCTTCATAAATCCGTCTTGCATCAGAAAATTGTTTGTTCTGAGTAAGTACACGCCCTTCCTGAATTTTAAACAAAGAGAGTTTATGTTTGTCATCCCTGCTGGTCATTTTACCATATTTTTCAAAAGTCTCACCTGCTTTTTTCCAATCCTGCTCTTTTCTGTAAATGGTAGTTAATTGAGACATTGCCCATTCGTTATTTTTCTCCAATTTGAGCAGTGATTCTAACTCCGTTTCGGCAGATTTCAATTTGCCTGCCTGGTAATAATCCATAGCTAAATTTTTATGCAATTCTACCTTTTCATAGTGGGTTAAACTTCGGCGATGGAGCAGTCCCTTATGAATTTTAAGGGCATTGGCAGGGTTTCCGCCTTCCCGAAGCACCTGACCAAGTTTTAAATATGCTTTTATATTTTCAGAATCTTTCTGAATAATTTCTTTGAAATTCTGATAGGCTGCTTTTCTTTTTCCTGTAATCAAAAGATCTAATCCTTCAGCATATAAATCTTTTACCTTGGATTTTTTACGCGGCTTGAAATTCAAGACATATACAGCGATTCCTCCTGCTCCAAGAATCAATACTAAAAGAGTAAGTAACGTTTCGTTCATACTGTCAATTCATCAACATCATCAGTGAGAACGATATCATCATCTATATTTTCATTCCGCAAGCTGTCTAACTCTACCTGAGTACGTCGCAGTTTTGACCGCAGGGAATATACTTCAGATTTCTGGGCTATCAATTGGAAAAGTGCTAACAAAAACCCAATGACCACACCAACTGTGATAGTCATAACAAGAACCATCCACACATTAAAGCCTTCAGCATATTCAGGCATGTCCACCAGGAAGGGGATTTTAATGGTGAGGGCATTCCCTTCAAATTGGTTTAGCTCATTGAGCTGCACCAGAAAAACGAGACTTCCCATGAGAACGAGTATCCAGACCAGATATTTAATTAATTTCATGTACCAATTCCTTTTTCAAAATTCTTTCTCCGAATAAACTGACCCCCTGAGCATCCTGAATTAACACAGGAACAATTTCTTTGGGATTTTCATTTATTTTATCAAAAATTACCCAAGTATTTCCTTCTGTTCTCCCTGCCCATTTCAGGGGTGATTTTTTACTCTCTTTTTCTACCAGAACGGGAAGGGTTTTACCAATATGCCGCTGATTACGCTGAAGGGATAATTTTTTCTGCAGCTCAATCACCTGTTCCAGTCTGTTTTGTTTAACTTCTTCACTAATATGATCTGTATATTCTGCTGCTTTGGTTCCCGGTCGTGATGAATATTTGAACATGAAAGCACTGTCAAATGCCGATGAGTCCATCACTTTAAGCGTTTCTTCAAATTCCTCATCTGTTTCACCGGGAAAGCCTACAATAATATCTGTAGAGATTGAACAATTAGGGATATAATTTCGAATGCGTGCTATCAATTGTAAAAATTCCATTTGGGTATAGGTACGGTTCATTCTTTTAAGAATTCTATTAGAGCCTGCCTGAAGCGGTAAATGGATATAATTACAAATATTTTCGTGAGCAGCCATAACTTGCAACAAATCATCATCCATATCCTGTGGATGCGGAGAGGTGTAGCGGATGCGTTTTACACCGGTGACTGCAGCCACTTTTTCCAGCAGTTTATGGAATTTCCCCTCAGCAGTGCGATAAGAATTTACATTCTGCCCTAACAGGGTAATTTCCACGAATCCCTTGGAAACTGCTTCTTCTACTTCTGTTATGATTCCCTGCATAGATCTACTGCGCTCCCTGCCACGAGTAAAAGGCACAATGCAGAAAGTACAGAATTTATCACAACCTCTTGAAATGGAAATCCAGGCATTGACTCCTTCATGGCGGGAGGGAAACAGATCCTCATAAATCTCAAATTTGGACAGTTTGGTGTCCACCTGATGGTTCTGGCCCCCATTGCGGACTTTTAGTATTTCTGGAATTCTCCTGTAGGAATCAGGCCCTAAAATCACATCCACAAAGGGTTTGGATTCCAACAGTTCATTTTTTAGATTTTGTGCCATACACCCTAAAACCCCCAACAATAAATGCGGATTTTTCTTTTTCATATAATGGAGATTATTCAGCCGATTATGGACGGTCTCTTCTGCTTTCTCACGGATAGCACAGGTATTTAGGAAAATTACATCAGCATGCTGAATATCTTCCGTTTTGGAGTATCCGCATTTTTGCAATAATCCGGCCACCAGTTCAGAATCATACACATTCATCTGGCAGCCATAGGTTTCAATGAAGTATTGGGGGTGAGGCATCCCGATAATTTAAGGCGGTTTCATGGATAGAGAATATGGGGATTTTACAGGAAACAGAAAATTTTATTTGGGGGAGCTTGATACGTAAATAGATAAAGGAGAAGGGAGAAGGGAGAAAGGAGAAAGCCTGTCTGCCGTAGCCACGGCGCAGGCAGAGAGAAGGGAGAAAGCCAAGGCTAATAGCCTTTAGCAAATAGCTAAGGGTTAATGAATTGGAATATCAAAGTAGAAATCCACCGGGTCTAAGGCTTTTTTATTATATTGGATTTCATAATGCAGGTGAGGTGCTGTAGATCGGCCAGTGTTGCCTACTTCACCAATTTTTTGACCACGGAAAACCTTGTCTCCATTTTTAACTGCACGAGAGGACAAATGACCATAGACGGTTACATAACCATTACCATGATCAACTTCTATATAATTTCCAAAAGAACCCCAATATTTAGACTTTTTCACTCTCCCATTGGCAGTACTCACTACGGTTGCACCAATAGAAGCGGAAAAATCATGTCCGTCATGGTGTTTATATTTTTGTGAGAATGGGTCCCGGCGATACCCAAAATTTGAACTGAGTCTTTCACGGCCCTTTTTAACGGGAAAAATTGCAGGAAATGCCAAGAGCTGCTCTTTTTTATCTCCAACTGCTTCCACTAATTCTGTATAGCTGAGAAATTCAAGTTTTATTAAACGGTGGGCATGATTAATTTTTTTGTTAAGTAAATCTAAATCAATATTTTCTTTTGGCAAAAGGTAGTTAAAATCATTCTGACTGGACTTTTTTTCAATTCCCCCATAACCCATTTTTCTGATATCCTCATGAATGGGAGGAAGTTTCACAAGTTTTCTCAGCACATCATCCTGCTTCTTGATTTCTTCCAATTCCAGCATAAGTTGTTGAATGCGCTGCTCACTTTCTTCAATATTTTTTACTAATATTTCATTATTAGAACGATGCTTTTCTATTTCGCGGGAGCCAGTCCATTTTACAAATTCTTCTGAGAAAATAAAAAACAAGGATGCGGTGAATAAGGCAATTCCACCTGCAATGAGAGAGAGGTGCAGGGGAGATATATTGAATTGTTTAAGGTCAAACTTCCCCTCTTTAATAAAAATTATTTTATAGCCGTTTTTAAACAAGAGATTCCTGTGGATTTGAAGGGGGAAAATTAGGACAAAATTTGATTCAAATAAAAATGAAAATGCAGCTTAATTATTAAAGTCTGAAATTACGCATTATTGTCTATTCCTTTTTCAATAGACTCTCTCTGATTTCTCCTGTCTTCAATATACATTTGCAGTTTTTGGACCTGATTTACTAAATCTAAAAAGGTGGAATCATGAGAAAAGTCCGTAACAGATGCAGAGATTTTTTTGTCAGCCACATATTTACCCAGGGCAGATTGTTTCTGTTTCAACTCCCATTTCAATTTTTCAACCTCAATCTGAATCTTACCCTTTTGTCCCAACTCTTCTCCTTTGGATACGGCAGAGCGGATATAACGTTTCCCGTCTGAAGTTACTTTCCGGGATAACTGTTGTAGTTTTTGGCTAAGACTATGGTACCAATCAGACATGTAATTGTTTAATATCCAGAATTTCGTCCACCTGAGACAACTGGTCAATGAGGTTATCGCTGATTTGTCCATCAATTTTAATGACTGAATAGGCAGAGTCATTATCGCTGGTTCGACTCAAGAGGTATTCGGCTATATTCACTCCCCCCTCTCCCAGTAGCATTCCCACCTTTCCAATAACTCCTGGTACATCCTTATTTTGAACAAAAAGCATATTCCCTTGGGGCCGCACATCCACCTCATACCCCATTATATCAACAATTCGAGGATGTTGATCTCCAAAGACAGAGCCTGCCACTTCAATGGTTCCCTTGGCTGTAGTTACGTGAGCCACTATCAAATTTGAAAAACTCACCGATTCTGTATTCAAACTATGTGAAAAAGATATTCCTCGCTCTTCAGCAATAACAGAAGCATTGACAAAATTTATACGGTTATCCGTCATCCCCTGGAAAAGCCCAATCAGGAAGGAAAGAGCAATAGGTTTAGAGTCCTCAATATTACCAAAACATTCTACGGAGACAGAGGTTACAGCAGTTTCAGCTAATTGCTGTTGAATTTTACCCAGGGTTTCCGCCAATTCAAGAAATGGAGCAATTTGCTTCAAATGAGCCATGTCCGTTATGGGCATATTGATGGGGTTTGATAGTTTTTCATCTTCTAAAAATTCCTTAATCTGGCGGCAAATACCATAGGAGACTCCTTCCGTTGCTTCATGAGTGGAAGCCCCTAAATGAGGAGTGAGCAAAATATTTTTTGCTTTCAATAGAGGATTATCTTCGCTTAACGGCTCTTCTACAAAAACATCCAATGCTGCACCGGCTATTACCTCATTATTTAATGCTTTCGCCAAATCATCCTCATTAATGATACCACCTCTGGCAACATTTATGATGCGGGCAGAGGGTTTCATCATAGCCAGCCGTTCAGCATTGAAGAGATTTTCGGTAGTATCTAACAAGGGGATATGAAGAGAAATATAATCTGAGTTTTTTGTTAAGGTATCCAACTCTTCAATTTGTACTTGTTCCGGATCAAACACTTCTTGATTGACATAGGGGTCAAATCCAATAATTTTCATTTCCAGACCCAAAGCCCGTTTAATGACTTCTCTGCCGATTCTCCCCAGACCAACGACTCCCAAAGTTTTCCCTTTTAACTCACTACCTACCAGGGAGCTTCGGTTCCAGTCACCATTTACAATTCCCATATGTCCAAGTTGTACATTTCGTGAGAGTGCCATCATGAGAGTTATGGTATGCTCCGCAGCAGAAATTGTATTTCCATCAGGGTTATTCATTACAATAACTCCTTGATTGGTGGCTTCTTCTAAATCGATATTGTCCACCCCAACCCCTGCTCTGCCAATGACCTGCAATTTAGGAGCATCTTTCAGTAAATCAGAGGTAATTCTGGTGCCGCTGCGAACCACCCAGGCATGGATATCTCCAGCCAGAGTTTGTAACTCATCATCTGATGGATTGGGATTATAAATCACATCCAATCCGGCTTCTTCTAACATTTCAATCCCTTTATCAGCGATGGGATCAGATACTAATATTTTAGTCATGTAATACCTCTTCAAATTTTTGTAAATAGTCTTTTAAATCTTCCATAAACACATTGCCCATGTGTGAAATTCTAAATGCTTTTCCCCTGAGCTTACCATATCCTCTATCCATCCGATAGCCCTGCTTAAGCAGAGAATCATTGATGGCATTTATATCCCAATTTTTATCATTTTGAATGCAGGTAATGGTATTGGATTCAAATCCATTTTCGGGGAAAAGGGATTGGTGGAATGATAAAGCCCAATTGCGGGTGTATTCTGCCATATCACTATGGCGTTTCCAGCGGTTTTCTAATCCTTCATCAAAGAGATTTTCCAGAGCATATTTAAGTCCAAACATGTGGGGGATGGACGGTGTTGCAGGAGTCTGCATTTTTTCATAATATTTTTCATATACCCCAATATCAAGAAAATATCCTTTACCACTTATCTCTTTGGCTTTTTGAATCATTCTATCTGAGACTGCACAGACTGAAAATCCCGCAGGTAATCCCCAGGCTTTTTGAGTGGAAGAGAGGATGAAGTCTATCCCTAATTTGTCCACCTCTATTTTTTGACCTGCCATGGAACTGACTGCATCTACCAGCCAAATGACTTCAGGATATTTATGCTTCAATAGTTTTGAAATAGGTTCTAATGGACTCATAACGCCGGTGGATGTTTCATTATGCACCATTGCAAAAACATCATATTTCCCACCGGATAAGTGTTTGTCCACATCTTCAGCTTTTAAACCTTTGCCCCATTCATATTCTAAAACACCTGTTTCTTTACCACATTCGCGGGATACAGTGGCCCATTTAGAACTGAAGGAGCCATTTACCGTATGGAGAATTCCTTTCTTAACCGAATTCAAAATACCCATTTCCCATAATCCTGTAGCTGCATGAGATGCCAGATATACATGGTTATCAGTATATAAAACCTTTTGAATTCCCATGACAATTTCGGACATGAGTTCTGAAAATTCAGGGGTACGATGCCCTATTTGCGGAGCACAGAGGCTGCGCATAACATGCTCCGGAACATGAGTGGGGCCCGGAATAAATAATTTTGGAAAATTCTCCATTGATTCCTTGATGTTTTGGTGAATTATACTGGGTAAAATCAGGGGGATAAATTAGGGCATTTCAGTAGCCACTCAAAATAAGGAATTAGGCTTGGTGCTGGGTGCCAGGTTCTCTCCTACACTGCGTTATTTATTCATCGCAGTTAAATATAGATAGATAAGCGCTGTACTTTTTGCTGGGCGTTTGTCGAAAATCTAATAACTATTTATACTATACCCTTAACTCATCTATCTGCGGCTGGATAAGTCAAGTATGTTAAATTCTTCTATCATCAATCCTGTTTGCCGCTTCTACTCTTCCGCCCATTTTTTAAACTTATTCATTATGGCGATATAACTGATTCCCAGAAAGCGCGCTGTCTCTGATCGGCTGTACACACATTTCTTAAATGCAGCCATAACAATATATTTTTCCAAAGCATTGAATGCTGAAAAATAATCCTTTTGGGGCAGTTGGTGAATGAAGTCCTGAAGTTCAGGTTCGGCAGGTGTTACCTTGCGGGGTTTTTTCTCTTTTAAATTGGGCAGATGGTAACCCTGTTTGATCAGGCGTTCACGATAGGTGAAATACAAATTGGTAGTAGTACCCAGCTTTTCGTAAAAGGTAGCTCCTTTACCGGAGTTTTGCCAGTGATAGCTGAAAATGTTATAGCGCAGGAGCCATTTGATGTCATTCCATTTCAAGTCTGCTGTACAGGATATCTCCACAATATTATTTAAATGAATCATTCCCGGTTTCTGATTTGTATATTTATAATTTCCACCATCAACAAATTCAACAATAATATTATCGTCCTTGATTTCAAAGGAATGCACCTCCGAATCCCCATCTAAGTTTTGATATATTGCCATTTTCTCCCTTTCTTCAACCACCCCTCAATCCTCTCCTTGGTAAAGAAGGGGAAGTCCGGTAACTGATTTTTCTTCAAAAACCGGACAGGGGTGGTTCGTTATTGTTTTAGTTATTACCTCTACCCGGTTTCTTCCGTTCTGAGAGACGGGTACCGCCGGTTTTTTCATATTCGTCACTGTCTCTGCCATATACGGCTTTCACGCCCATGAGCATTTCTATAGTGAAGGCAGAGACAGTCTTCTGCTTGGCTTGGAATTTAATTAACAATTCGTCCACCACTGCCAACTGGCTGTTGTATGTGGAAAGGGCATCTTCTGTTACTATAATAGTGCTGGAATAAGATGCCAGTCTCCTTTCCGTTTCCAAAATCCAGATTGTGAGCAATGGATTGGAGGCTTGCTAATCTACCCCAACCCTTATCTCATGCCTGGGAGTTGGTTTTTCGTTGATGTCCCATGATGTATTCTCCTAAGTTATTATTGTTGGGATTTATCAGCTTCTCCCTTTAACAACACTATTGAGTTGCACTTAGTAGTTGAATGCAAGTGATTTTAACCATCATTTTATTTCTAATAATCAAAAATTACGAATTACGTTCATGTAAGTATTAAATTAGTAAGGTACATGATATCTAATATATTTATATCACCATCCTGATTTGCGTCTGCTTCATTCATTGGAGTAATTATTTCAAGTATCATATTTACTATAATCACAATATCTAATATATTTAAGCTATCATCAAAATTTACATCTCCCAAAATTTCTGGATACCACTCATAAGCTCCTATATCAGGTGCATCTCCAAAATAATCTGAAGGACTTAAAGCCATAATTGTATCCCCAAACCAAGTAAAAATATCTATACCCTGATCAATAGCCGGAGAATTTTCTGTAAGAGTATAGTCATTGCCGGCACTATCTGAGAATTGGGGATACATATCAAAGTTACCATCCAACCAATAAATATTATTTGATTCTACCCCAATTATTCCTTCTTCGCCACCTTGAATAATAGAATTTGCAACTACTAATGTATTCAATTCATCAAAATTTGCATAATCTTCAAAAAATATTTGGGTAGGTTGATTCCCATAAATTATACTATTTATCACCCAAACTTTACTCAACCAATTAGAAAACTTTACCGCACCTCCCGTATATGAAAAATTATCTGCAATGGTACAGTTAATAATGACCACATTTACATCTTCCGTGAATATTAATCCAGAATATCCATTCCCCCAATAGGATAGATGGTTAATATTTTTGGTAATTTCGGTATTTAACATTTTATGAAATATTTCAAAGGGATAATCAAGCCAATGATAATTAAATAATACACCACCTGCAACACCAGTGGTCGTAGATTGAATATTGGGGATTGTTTCACGAACTACACTATTTTTCAATAAAGTCCAACGGTGAAGTCCAAGGTAAATCGCAATGGCACCTGAATTGTTTACCACTTCTAAATTATTCATAAACAGACTGCTTGAGTCAGGGTTTGCTGATTCCATATCACCAGTAAGACAACTAATTGCAGAAGGAAAATTATTTGAAAATTTTAAATTCTCTAACCTGAGGTTTGTATTTTCAAAAATACATAAAGCCGAGTTATAATAATCAAAAGAATTAATTATACTTAAATCAGATATTTTATAATCCCTTTCAAAATCTCTGGCCCGTAAAATGCTTGACTGATTATTTCCATCCAAAATTGTCAATTCCTTGCCTGCACCAATTAATGAAACATAAGATTTCAAGTTGAGTGAAAATAGCTGGTTATTGAGAGCAGGCGAGTAAATACCTTCATCCAAATGAATGGTATTGGGATGGCTACTATCAGATTTGATTAATGCTAAAGCATAGTTAATAGATTGCAAAGGTTGATCCAAAGATAAACCACTGTTAGTATCTGATCCTGTAGGGCTAACATATAAATCCTGATTAATCTGTTCTAAATATCCATTTTGAATTGAAAAGGTATCTGTTTCATAAAGTTGCAAAAAATATTCATTTTCTGGCGACCCGGTAAAGGGGTCAATTACAGTGAATGTATCCAGGTAAAAATTTACAGGCGATAAATCACTTAAAGTAGTACTCCGGTATATATCATTATGATTCCCCGCATAATTCAAATAGATATTACATAAATTTACCGAGTCCATTGTAACCCCTATCATACCTGTTAAAAAAGGGCTCCCAATGAGCAGACCTCCTGCAATTTTTCCTGCACTATTATATCTAATAGTTGTTCCGGACAAATAGGGGTTACTATTTTCTTTTATCACCATTCCACCAGCAGAACCATTATTAAGTATATGGTTTTTTTCGATGATACAATTCTTTATGGTAGGTGAACTATCGTAAATCACCACACCCCCACCATAATTCGTCATTGAGCCAATACTATATGTGCCTGTGCCATTGGTGATTGTAAAGCCCCAGAGCACTCCCGCACGAGTGACTCCATTTTGGAAGGTAATTACCGTTCCATTTTGGTTTCCGTCGATAATGGTTTCTGCAGCTCCGGCGATGGATTTAACCATTACATCTTTTCCGTTAATAATAATATTTTCATAATATGTGCCTGGATATACCATTATGCTATCTCCGATTACTACTTCATCAACTGCCGTTTGAATAGTGGTAAAATCACCTGTGCCATCAATCTTTACAGTATATATGCTTCCGAAACACAGATTGCAAAACAGTAAAACGAATGTAATTTTAAAGAAATTGTACATTAAATTATTTATTTTAGCAACATTACAGGCTTTGTAAATGTCTCATTATCAGATTTTAGATTGATAATATATAAACCGCTGCTTACTCTGGTACCGTTTGAATCGTTACCATTCCATTCAACGGTATATCTACCCGAAGAATAATAACCAGAAATAATATCTTGGATTAATTTTCCATTTAAATCATAGATTTGAATAGAGATATATGAATCAACATTCAGGGAAAAATTAATAGTTGTAGTGGGATTAAAAGGGTTCGGATAACTATGATGAAGTGCAAACCCCTTAATTAATAATTTTTTATTTTCAGGTTTTGTTGATAATGAAACAAAAACTCCGCCATTTTCAATTCTCTGATTAATAGTGGTTATTCTTTTGGGTTGGTTTGTATTCTGATTCCTTTCTAATGTCTCTTTTAGAACCACTTGAAATTGTATATCGTTTATTTTATCGGAAGTGGTGTAAGCTTGCAAAGGTATGGGCAGCCCATTCACTTTACATGCACCAACACATTCTTCACCAATAAACGCACCAATTTCTTCAATTTCTTCTATACCATTTATCGTTTCTATTATTATCGGTTGATAATCAGATAGTTCAATATAATCAAAATGCTGTACATCAGCTTTTTTAAAAGGTTCACGGATTATTTCAGATTGCTGCCACTGAAAAGTCATTTCAGTATCTACATTTAAAATGACCATATCGCCGTAATTAATAGTGAAACAATCAGCTTCATAATTTTCAGGTACAGGCTGCATGGGGCAATCCTCCTTGGGGATTAATATCTCATTCCTTTCTATCAAAAACCAATCTTTAGCCAGAATATAGTTTAAATTCCCCAATAAATACTCCGGTATTACATCCCCAGGGTAATTACTATCAGTAAGCAAGTAGGGTACCCAGTTATCACCAGGCAGCAATTGCAGTTCCGTATCCTCAACTATTCTACTCCCTTCAATAGGTAAATAATAGTCGTCATACTGCCCATAAACCCTAACTTTATAACCGGTCGTACTATTAATTAGGTTTAATTCGCCCTCCCATTCAGCATCATCATTATAAATATAATAGTTATGGTTTATATCCTTTATGGATGCAAAATAAGGCAGGAGCGGTTCTAATACACTCTGAGTTGTAACACCGTTATTATTGGTCAACCGTGGGAATCCAACCCAGTTGACACCTTTTTTAAAAGATTTTATTTCTAAACCATTTAATAGATTTATATTTTCAATAATGACGGGTTCAAATTCGGTGGACAGCATTAAAAGTGAATTATTATTAAGGGAATGTATCCAACTTCCAGGGATTCCACTGGTAGAAGGAAGAGTCATTATCAATTGGATAGCACCACTATAATCATAAGCCAGATCAAATGGATAAATATAATGAAGAGGATGCTCACCATCATCTGCAGATTTATAACCTATTAATATATCTCCATCGGAAAAAATAAAGTTTTTACTTCCATCCATATTATTAAATTGTGGATGAGAAAGTGCAGTATTTATACCCTCTATGATATTATAATCTGAATTTATAATATTTAACATCAACCAGAAAAAATATATTTCAGAATCAACCACACAAGCCCATCCATCAGTCTCAAACCAATTACTCCCACACTCATTATTATATTGGTCAAAATAACCTGGAAATGTCTGTGGGGGATTTTCATTTAAAAATTCAGCATCCATAATATAAATAAAATTTTTAATTTCATTTTTATTTAAGCTGCCGTTATGAGCAAAAGAATATTGTTTTCCATTATCACCATAAAATACCCACGGATGTGGATTTCTAACCCCCAATGCACCGGCAGTAGCTCTACGAACATGCCCGAGAGCTAAATTTGAATTTCTAACATTAATTTCCTCAATTAACAGAGCTTGGGCTAATTCGTAAAGATCATTATTAAAAGCTTTGTTTTCGCCTCTCATTATATGGTCTCTTGAAATATGTCCATCTTTGTAATAAACTAAGCCCCATCCAGAACAACTATTCACCTCCCAGTCTCCATCACAGTTATACCCTCCCTGACGTTGCAATTCGTCTAATTGGATATCAATTACATCCATAAAATCATCATGAAACTCAGGATTAATTTCCTTGGTTAATACACCAAATAGTTTTGAAGCAAAAAGGTTAGATATTAATGAAAATATTAAAATAACTATAATGCCTAAAGTTGTTACCAAATTATTAATTTTCTTTTTATTTATTTTTTTACTCCTACTAATAATTAGTTATATGAAATTGCCTTTATTATTCAACATTTGTAAAACTCAATGCAATTATATTACATAAAACCCAAGTTGCAGTCACCAATAATTGAATGAGGTAAGTAATAGAGTTTTTATTTTGTTATAATTTCATCATCTTTTCTACTTCAACAACATCATTTTCCGGCTGCGGGTAAAGATATCTTCGTTTCTGCCCACTGCATGTATTTGTAAGATGTAAATATCTGCCGGATGATGAGATAAATCCAGTTCAAGGTCATGATACCCTGCGCTGAAATGCGAATCTGCCTCCCAGGTTAATTCATGGCTGGTAATCTCTAAGCAGCATTCACTATAATTATTATAGCAAGGTTCATTAAATTCTTCAGTGCAGAGTTCATGCAGGGTACCTAAAATAAAATTAACCAGGGTTACTATATTTAATACATTAATATCTTCATCGGCATTTACGTCTGCCGCCCAAAATTCATACTCACTCGGTGGCGGGTCACTAAAAATGACGGCTACTATACGAACCACATCTAAAATATCAATGACTTCATCCTGGTTGAGATCGCCTAAGAGACCTTGATCTTGCAACAAAAAAACGGACACATATAGAAGTCATGCTGCTTGTTTGAA
>CAZKEL010000017.1:0-42734 GCA_964551815.1 uncultured bacterium | reverse complement strand
ATGAGTTATAAATATCGCTTCTTGGGGTGTCCGGTATAATATAGCAAGTCCAAACTTTCCCACTAAACTATGAATAAGTAGGGAGACACAATGAAATTTATTTTATTATTTACTGCTGTATTGTTCACACAGGGGTATACACAATTTGAATATACTTTGGAGGATTATAATGAAAATTCTCCATCCTTTGGTGCGGACATGTGGTATCCATCGCAGTTGGGTAAAATCACTGCCCATTATTTTTCTACTCAGGGCTGAGGGGGCTGAACAGCAATATACGGGCAGTTGTCCGATTTTCAAGAAGAAATACACGCTGAAGGTTTAGATAAATTTGTAATTATTGGAGTTGGAAAGGACTTCCTCCAGGATAATTGGGGAGGTAACTTCACTGCTAACTCAATCCTTCCCCTTGTTTTAGATACCTCACCGGAATTCCCTATCAGGGAAGCCTATAATGCCGCTCATAAAGAAATTGTTTTCCTCGACAGCGAGGGAAATCTCATAGACCGCATTCAGTTTGGGTTTAATGATATTCCCAGCTATAAAGCTCAGATGCGGGAACTGATTATTCGAAACTACCCCTCAGGAGTTGCCGGGGATCTCAATGGCGATGAAATTGTGAATATTTTAGATATAGTGGGATTGGTAAACATTATTTTAGGTGGTTCCTATGAGGAGGCCGGCGATTTGAACTCTGATGGATCTAATAATATTTTGGATATTGTACAATTAGTCAATATCATTTTAGAAAACAGTTAATTTGACTCCACTGTTCCCGTCATTCATTCTACTGTTAAGTTTCACATTTGCATCCAATGCAATATATTCTGAAGGTGAGACTCTTTCTGAAGAACATCAACAGTATGAATTCACGGTCTGTCATACTGATGGAAGTTATGCTATTGGTGACAGTTTTACATTTGGTGATTTAAACGGAGCCAATAATGGGGGGGACTATAAGGGAATAGTCATCAGTATCAATGCAACTTGGTGACCGGCGTGTTTTGAATACATCAGTTTGATGGATGAAATACTTGAAACTGCAGAGCAGTTTCCTGAAATTCAGTTTGTAGTCAGCCCTGATGATTTAGGGCAGCCCTATTCCTGCACAGAGTGGGGTGATTTATATGAGTCTTTCGGTGCGTATGGGAATGATCCCCTGGTAATTAATAGTGGAGCTGAACATCCTGTATGGGAGTGGTTTGCAGGGCACCCTTATTCGGCTTATGCATTTCTTGATCATAATATGGTAGTGAGGCAGTTATTAAGTTCACCAAACGGTGCAGAATTTACCACACTCTACATTCCTGAACTGTTAGACCGTATGTATGGCTGTACAGATCCTTCAGCCTGCAATGCTGATAATGAAGCTGTATATGACGATGGTAGTTGTGATTATTCCTGCCAAAATGAGACTGAATTAACCTTTTCTGATGAACAACCAGTGTATAGCCAAAATAATGTACATCAGAAATTTCCTGAAGCAGTAACAGCTTCAGATGGTAGTCTGCATTTGGTTTGGGTAAATGAACTGGGAAATACAAAAAATTGTATGACCAGCTTTTCCACAGACGGTGGTGCTACCTTTTCTGAACCAATAAGAGTGAATCATCATGCCAACAGCCTGGTTGCCTATACCCAGGCAGGCCCGAAAATAAAGGAGCATAACGGCATCCTCTATGTGATTTATATGGATAATCGCTCAGGCCTTACGAATATTTATTTAAACTACTCTACGGATAATGGCATAACCTGGAGTGAAGATCTGAGAGTGAGTGATCAAAATTATCTGCAGGCCTATGCAGATTTAGAAATTGACCCTACAGGGAATCTACATCTGGTGTATTACAGTTATAACCAGAACTATTCATTTCATTCTGTCCGTTATGCCAGCTCATTAGCAGGAACGGTGAATTTTTCATACAGCATACCCGTTGGGATCCATAATGATGTTCAGGAACCCTGTGACTGCTGCCAACCAGATTTAGCATCTGATTCTGATGGGAATCTGTACTTAGCTTTCCGGAATAATATAAACAATATTCGTGACTCCTATATTGCAGTAAAACCTGCAGGAAGTGAAGCATTCACTGAACAGATACAAGCAACCTTTTATAATGACTATGTAAGCCACTGTCCTTCTTCAGGCCCCTCACTTTCTATCGAGGATGGAAGAGTGGTGTTGGCTGTAAGAGTCAGTGATGAAGCCAGCTCACGGGTATCCTCAGCCTTACTAAGTGATATGGACTTTGCCGAAGAAGTTGACCTCAATAGTACAGGAGGATCACAAAACTATCCTCATATACTGCTTAATAATGGTAATGTACATGCTGTTTGGATTGATGATACAGAAGGGAATCCTGATGTATTCTATGGAGTTTCATATGTGGGAAGTGGAGTAATGCAAAATGTGCAGCGTATGAATCAAAATATTGAGGAGTCCTATATCCTGCAGAAAGATCCCTATCTTCATGTGGCGAATGGTACTTTTTCTGTATTTTGGTCAGATAAGCGAGGGAGTTTTTATCAACTATATTATCGCCAGTCTGATGGTAGTTATACAATGCCAGGAGATATAAATGGTGATGGGGTAGCCAATATATTAGATATTGTCCAGCTTGTAAATATTATTCTTGAATTATCTGAAGATAATGGTTTGGCCGATTTAAACGGTGATGGTGCCATAAATATTTTAGATGTAGTGGTTTTAGTAAATATCATTCTTGATTAGTCAATTCTAACAAAGAGTGATTACGGGCAGGGGAAACTCTGCCTTTTTTTTACACGTTGAGATTACTATTTATTCTACATTACCCACTTGTTAAATTGATAAAAATGGATAAAATGAGTAAAATTCTACTTATTGATGATGAACCTGATCTTCGGGAAATAATCCGCCACCAGTTAGGGGAAACGGATTATAATATTTTTGAAGCCGGCAATGGGGTTGATGCTAAATATCTTGTAGAAAATAAAGCACCTGATGTTGTCATTCTTGATCTTCATCTCCCCGATATAACAGGGAGAGAACTCTATAACGATCTTAAAAACCTGGGATATAAATTTGAATGTATTGTCCTTTCAGGTAATCAGGATGTTCAGGAAGTGGTCAGAATAATGAAAGCCGGTGTTTATGATTATTTGAAGAAACCTGTAGATAAAGACCGCCTACAATTTGTTGTCAAAAAAGCTTTCGAAAAAGTAAAATTAGCACATGAACTGGAAGATTTAAAAGCCAAGTTTGAAGATCAGCCAGAACATAAACTTGCTGCCATCATGTTTACGGATATGGTGGGATTTACTGCTTTGTCTGCAGTAGATCAAAATAAAGCCTATCGTCTTGTTTATACTCAGAGAACGAGTTTGAAACCCATTGTCCATAAAATGGGAGGAGATTGGTTAAAAGAGATGGGAGATGGAATATTAATCAGTTTTGCCAGCTCCCTTGCAGCTGTACGATGTGCTCAGAAAATGATGGAAAAAGCGAAAGATATTGCGGACCTGAATCTAAGAATATCTCTACATCAGGGTGATATCATGTTTACTGGCGGTGATGTGTATGGAGATGATGTAAATATTTCAGCAAAAATGTTGGAGTTTACCGAGGGTGGCGAAATTGTAATCAGTGATAAAGTACAGCGGGATATTTCAAGTGAACCTGGAATCAAAACCGATTATGTAGGGAAGCCTCCCCTAAAGGGGGTAAAACAGGAAGTGAGACTTTACAGAGTAGTTTAAAAAGTAAAACAAAAACAGCCGCATGGTTGGAGGAGAAAGGGGTTTCCATGCAGCTGTTTCCTATCATACTAGCTAACTGAATTATAATACCTCGTAAAACGCAAATTGTTCCAATTTTTTTCAATTACCATAATTTCAATGAATATGATATCTGAAATAGGTTGGAGTTCATGTAATTTTCTCTCGCATAAATTCGTATAAATGGGAGAAATTAATTTGAAAATACCATCCTTGGCAGATTTTCCGTTTCATTACAGACTACAAACCCGGTGGAAAGATTTAGACTCCTTTGGTCATGTGAATAATGCTGTATTCCTCACCTATTTTGAGGATGCCCGTATTGACTTTTTCAAGCGATGGAAAATTTCAACTCAGAAAGAGTCCCTTATTATGGCTTCAATTAAACTTGACTATCTACGGCAAATGAGTCACCCGCTCTCCTTAGTAATCGGTCAGAAAATTTCCCGAATTGGGAATACCAGCTTTGATATAAATGCATCTTTATTCGCTGAAAAGGATACAAACCCTTTTGCTGTTACAACTATAATCTGTGTCTGCTTCAATTATGAAAAAAATACAGCTGTCCCTGTATTTGATATGATCAAAGCAGATTTTAAGGTAAGTACGGAACATGATAAAACCTGATTGGTGGTTTTTACTTTTAACTCTCATTAGCGGAGCCTGTGTTGCAACTCTGAAGGATAATCCTGAAAGAATCCAAATGAGTGCTATAAGAGATTCCAATCCTCTGATTACCGAATTTAATGGCATCATTGAATTTGACAAACTGAGCAGTTATCATTTAAAACCAGCATCCCTGTATGCCATAAATAAAGCGGATTCCATCCGGGAAGAAATTTTAAAGGTCTCATTAAAAAACCGCAATTTTAACAATACTATGCTGCCTCTTGATGATCTGTATAATGAGCTTCATAAAATATGGAATCCCATAAGTTTGTTGAGTTCCGTTCATCCTGATGAAAAAATTAGAGAAGCTGCTGATTCTGTCAGTCTATTTATACAGGATTATTTTATTGATTTGGCAGCAGACTCCTTATTATTTATGGCAGTAAAAGCCATTGCAGATAGTGAAAGCAAACAGATGCTTTCCACTGCTAAAAAGCGATTTATTGAAGAGGAATATAGAGACTTTTCACATGCAGGTTATGGTTTGCCAAAAGAAAAACAAAGAAGGCTAAAAGAAATCAGGAGCGAATTATCTGATCTATATCTGCAATTTGATAAAAATATTGCCGCTTATTCAGATACTTTATTTATTCCCCTTAAATTAACAAAGGGACTTCCAAATGACTATATTAAGGAAAGAATAACCAGCGAAAATTTAGTTGCAATTGATTTATCCTACCCTTCCTTTTACCCTTTTATGGAATATGCTGATTCCGATTCATTACGCAAAATATTGCGGATTAAATTTTTAAACAGAGGTATGCCAGAAAATGAACCCCTCTTAAAAATAATTATTGAGTTACGATATGAACTGGCAGCTATACTGGGATACAACTCCTATGCCCAATATGCCATGGTTGAGTCTATGGCACAAAAACCTGAACGAGTGTGGGAATTTGAAGAAAAGTTGATGAATCTGGCAGAAGAAAAAGCCTTGAAAGATTCCGAAATACTTAGCAGTATAAAAGCAGAACTTACCGGGTATAACCAAGTGACTATCAATGGTTGGGAGAAATTCTATTATGAAACCAGGCAATTAGAAATTCACCATGATTTAGACCCTGAAGAGATTAAAGAATATTTCCAAAGTGAAAATGTCATTCAGGGCTTTTTTCATATTGCTAAATTATTGTTCAATGTACGATTTAAGCAGATTGAAAATCCTTCAGTATGGCATCCTGATGTCAGTATGTATGAATTATGGGATAATGCATCAGGCAGAATGTTAGGCAGATTTTATTTAGACCTTTTTCCCAGAGAGAATAAATACCAACATGCAGCAGAATTTTCTATCATCTCAGGGAAAAGAGTGGGGGAAAACTATCAAATGCCAGTGGCTGCTTTAGTATGTAATTTCCCAAAGCCTACCAATGATTTGCCATCATTGCTCCTTCACGATGATGTGGAAACTTTCTTTCATGAGTTCGGACATCTGCTGCATGAGCTTTTCACCACTACAGACCTATCCTCACAAGCCGGTACTTCGGTAGCTATGGATTTTGTAGAAGCACCCTCTCAAATTTTTGAAAACTGGGTTTGGCAGCAGGAATCCCTAAGCCTTTTTGCTAAACATTATAAAACGGGTGAGATAATTCCTGATTCCTTATTAAACAAAATGGTTGCAGCAAAAAATGTTCAGTCGGGAAATGACCTCCTACAGCAGATATTTTATGGATTAATTGATTTAACCTTGTATGATAAATACATTCCTCAGGCAGAGAAAACTCCGTTGGATATTGCAATACATTTACAAAATAAAATTACTCATTATCAATATATTGAGGGTACAAATATGCTAACCTCCTTTGATCATCTACTGGGCTATGGTGCCTCTTACTACGGTTATTTATGGTCTGAAGTGTACGCTGCTGATATGTTCTCGGTTTTTAATGAGAAAGGAATATTAGATTCACACACCGGCAATCGATTTCGTAAAACGATTCTCGAAAAAGGAGGTTCGGAAGACCCCATGGTTATGGTGAGAGATTTTTTAGGAAGAGAGCCAAGTAATACTGCTTTCCTGAAAAACCAGGGGTTTAGCATAAACAAAAAATGAGGAAACTAATAATCAGGATAGATTATTGTTTTCGTTAGAATCAGTGACGACGGGCAAATAATCCCGCAGGATTGATTCAACTATTTCCAGCTGTTTTTTAAGTTCCTGATTTTTTATCAATTCTTGTTGGTATAAGTATTGCCAATTCATGTAAAAAAATTATTTGGGGCTGAAAATTAAATTTGTGATGTACTCCTCAAATTTAAATCCCCTGGAAAAATGTGATGCAAAGTACATTTATATAAGCAGGTATTGAAAATTAATTGAATTAAATGAGGAGACTCTCTTTAGTAAAGATTGATACTTAAGCCAGGGGCAGACAACTGTCGCGAGGAGGAGAATGCTGTATCTCAGTCGTCATCCGCCCCAAGACTTAAAATATACCGACGATAAATTAGAGGAGAAAAAAATTATTGTTCTAAATTTTAATTGTAACATATTGTAAATAGCTGAATAACAATAAGATAGTTTAGAACAAAGTTTGTGACATTAAAACAAACAGCAGAGTAACTTATAATACAGTGAAAAAGACTAAATTTATACCAATCCTTATCCTGATAACGGGGACATTTTTAACCGGCGGAGAACTTTCTGTGTTCACTGCAATAGAATCACATTTAAATAGATACCGGCAGAATATTAACCCGGAGGATGTACAAATAATAAATGGTGTTCTTCAGGTGGAATTACACGGAAGAAGAACGAATATTAAGTCACAGATGCTGGTTGGCTTTTTTTCAACGGGAAG
This sequence comes from uncultured bacterium, assembly GCA_964551815.1. Lineage (GTDB taxonomy): Bacteria > Fidelibacterota > Marinisomatia > SCGC-AAA003-L08 > D37C17 > D37C17. The sequence continues at coordinate 35,505 of CAZKEL010000017.1, read as the reverse complement.
AGCACTTTATAAGGGAAGCTATCCTTTTAAAGAAATCAGAATTATCATTCATTATACCATAAAGGAATTGCAATCAGAGTCTATTACGGCACCTGCAGAATTAGTCTCTCAATTTGCAGGAGGTCAAATCAGCTCGGAACAGTTCTTAGCTAAGTTAGATTACTAAAGCTTTGGTTTAAATAAATTAATACTGATGGTAGCTAATTCATTGTCAGGGAATTTTGCCTGATATTCTTTAACAGGGAATAATCCTGCTTCTCTTGCTGAATTTAATACCGTTTCAATTTCCATTATATACTGATCAGAGTAGCCGTGGGTACCATCGTAGGCTGTAGAGAGGGTTTTCCCTAAATTTGCAGCAGTGACTTTTGGGTCTATCGTATGTAATTCCAGAATCAATAGTCCAAATTTACTAACATATTTTGTCCACGAGGAAAAATGTTCCACCAGATTTTCTTTCAACTCGTTATTTGGAATCCATCGTCCGCGAAAGGCGAAAGCCCCTGTTGAGTTACAGACTCTATCCGCAAAGACTTTTTTGGGTGGAGAGTAAATACGGTTATGATCTAAAAAAGACCGGACGTTCAACATATTGTTTAGATGCAGCCCGAATTGCTGTTTTAAGTTTTCTGCATATTCTTCAGGCCCTGTGATATCTCCATGTAAAATGGAATGCTCAATTCCCGCCTCTCGCAGGGTAATGCTTGAAGCCAGCCTGGCAGCCTTATTAAAATCAGCTCCGATTATTTTTAAGGGAAAATCCTTTAGATATTTTCCTCTATCAGTATGATGCTTTACCACTTGGTAGAGATGTTTTAATAAAGTACCATCTCCGCAGCCCATATCTGCAATGCCAATAGGTTGTTCTTCGAGTGGTTTATTAAAAATGGCTTTGATAATTTCATCAATCTTTTGGAAGTAGAGCGAATGTGCTCCTCCGCTGCCCCACACATTCATCCTGCGGTTCACATGAGTTTCCAGTCCCTCGGGTGTTCTTTTCCATAATATATTTGGGTTACCAAATAATAGTGCGGGGATCTGCTTAAAGGTAGGAAGATAGGACACTGTTACACCATAAGCTGCACTTCTCTTCATAAAAAAAATACCTGTTTCTGTAAATGATATTTCATGTTCTTTCCTGGATATCCATCCGAGATGCATGAAAAAGTCTAAAACAGAGCTGATCATAGGGAGGGGAGGCTCAATCAGTTCTCGTTCAATCATTCCCTCATTATTCAAACAATCTCTGAAAAAATCGCTCATTCCCAAGGCAACCAGAAGGGGACCTGCGATTAATCCCTCTAAATGGCAGGATACTTCCCAGCCGGTGCTTTCCTCTTCCGTATAACTATTATGAAATGACCGCCAATCTTCAATAAGACCATTAAATTGTTCCTGTGCAGATTCAGCATTAGGATCAAAAAGGAATTTGTCCATATCAACCAAAATAGATATAAAATCACTGAAATTTTTATAGTAATGTGAAAATTCAAGGGCTTCTGTACCCTTTGTTGTCACCCTAAATAGAATGGATTCACCATTCTTAGCGATATTTCTTTCCAGCCAACCCTGACTTGCCAACAGGCGCAGAGCAACATTGATATAACCGGGATTCACTTCAAAATTTTCAAGAATCTGCGAAAAGGTGAATTCTGAATTATTTTTTATAAAGTACAGGATGCCTCCATCCTCCAATGCTGAAACGGTGGGTGCTATGGCAATGCCATCCAGGTGTCGGAAGAGTATTCCTCTTAAGTATTGTTTAGATTGTTTATCCATTCTTGTGCTTTTTATTCCTGTCTGCCGTCACAAATTAGTATTCCGGCATATTTTGTTCAAACTAAATTTCAGCTTCAATTAGAAAATTAATCGGAGTATTTATGCCACTGGTACCACGCCATATTCAGGACCTACAATCATATAAAGCAGGAAAACCCATTGCAGAAGTCCGCCGGGAATTAGGATTGGAACGCATTATAAAATTGGCATCCAATGAAAACCCTTACGGATCATCACCTAAAGCGTTAGAAGCAGTGCGTAATTGTCTGAAAGAAAATTATCGCTACCCGGATGCTGCGGCTTATCTATTGAAGGAGCAATTAGCACAGCGATTTAATCTTAAGATGGAAAATGTAGTAGTGGGGGCCGGCAGTGAGGGAGTTATGTCAACTATTATGCGCACATTTCTTCGAATGGGAGATGAAATTATCGCTGCACAAAATTCATTTATTGGTTTCCGCGTATTAGCGAATGCCAGTGGTATGAGAGTCAATTGGGTTCCCATGAATAATTACCGTTATGATCTTGAAGCGATGGCTCATGAAATCAATGATTATACTAAAATTATATATTTAGCTAATCCTGATAATCCTACCGGCTCCTATTTTAATAAAGGGGAATTCGATTCTTTTATGGAAAAGGTTCCTGAGCGGGTTTTAATTATTTTAGATGAAGCCTATTTTGAGTATGCTCGGCATTTAGAAGATTATCCAGACTCCTTGCATTATCGTTATGATAATGTGATTACTCTCCGTACCTTTTCAAAAGCACATGGACTGGCAGGATTGCGGGTAGGCTATGGCTTTGCTCATGAAAACTTAATTCAAAATTTAAACAAAGTAAAACTCCCTTTTGAACCTTCACTCCCCGGGCAGGTGGCTGCCCTGGCCGCCCTTGAAGATGAACAATTTATTCATACTACCATTAACTTATGCCGAGAAGGGATGCAGTCGCTGAAAAAATATTTAAAGATTAAAGGAATTATGACGATTCCTTCGGCTGCAAACTTTCTGACCCTAATTTTCCAATCTGAGGAAGAAGCAGCGTCTTTTAATAAATCCCTCTTGCATAAAGGTTTCATCCTCCGCCATCTCCCCGGCTGGGGATTGCCGAACTGTATCCGAATCACTATTGGAACAGAGAATGAAATTGGGGCATTGATGGATAAAATCAAAGGCATTTCTAACTTGAATAGTGTCGTTTAGTTTGTTCATTTTAATTATTCACTATTAAATATTCCTCCTTGTCCATGAAAAACTCTCCCACCTAATTTTAAAGGTGCGATTTAGAGTAAAACGGTAATATTCCCACATAAAAAAATGAGCAGGTCACTTATTGCACAAAACCGTAAGGCATTCCATGAATATAATATCCTTGAAAAATTTGAAGGAGGCATGGTGCTTTTAGGTTCGGAAGTAAAAGCTATCCGGGAAGGAAAAGCTAATCTGAAAGAAGCCTATGTTCGCTTTATTGAAAGGGAATTGTTTATTATAGGCATGCACATCGGTGAATATTCCAATGCGGGATATTCTACACATAATCCCGTAAGAGATAGAAAATTACTGCTGCATCGGCAGGAAATAAATAAAATAAAACGTATGGTTGAGGAGAAGGGTAAAACTCTTATTCCTTTATCACTATATTTGAAAAAAGGTCGAATTAAAGTTGAATTTGGTTTAGCTCAGGGTAAAAAACTCTGGGATAAACGAAAAACCAAGCAGGATAAGGATGTAAAGCGACAGGTGGACAGAGCTATCAAAAACTATAAAAATTGATATGAGTAATTTTGCACCCATTAATGAGCAGATGGACTTAATTCTTCGGGGGACTGAAGAAATCATCCCTGTTGAAGAATTAGAGAAAAAAATTGCACGATCAATAAAAGAAAAATCGCCCCTTAAAGTTAAATTTGGGTGTGACCCCAGTCGGCCTGATCTGCATATTGGTCATGCCGTAGTGCTGCGCAAGCTGCGTCATTTTCAGGATTTGGGTCATGAGGCTATTCTTCTCATTGGCGATTTTACTGCCATGATTGGAGATCCCACTGGCAGAAATAAAACCAGACCACAAATTACCCTGGAGGAAACCAGAGAGAATGCTCAATCCTATATTGACCAGGCTTCTATCATATTAGGGCAAGATCGCCTACAGATTGTTTATAACTCTGCGTGGCTAGGAATGATGGATTTTTCAGCAGTTATTCGTCTGTCTTCAAAATATACCGTTGCCAGAATGTTAGAAAGGGATGATTTTACCAAGCGCTATAAGGATGGCGTACCAATATCTGTGCATGAGTTCCTCTACCCATTAGCACAGGGATATGATTCTGTACATCTCGAATCTGATGTGGAGTTGGGAGGCACAGACCAAAAGTTCAATCTTCTCGTTGGCCGGGATTTGCAAAAAGAAGCAGGACAAGACCCACAAGTCATTATCACTACACCTATTTTAGAGGGTACGGATGGTGTAGAAAAAATGTCAAAATCCTACGATAATTATATTGGTTTAACGGATACTCCCTCTGAGATGTATGGCAGAACACTTTCCATCCCCGATAAATTGATTGCACGGTATTTTGAATTTGCCACTGACATTTCCGCTTCAGAGCTGGAAGATATTCAGACAGATTTGAAAGAAGGAATCTCTAATCCCAGGGATATTAAAAGGAGGTTAGCCCGTGAAATAGTGACACAATACTATGATGTAGAAAAAGCCAGGGAGGCAGAAGCAGAGTTTGATCATTTGTTTATAAAAAAAGATGTTCCTGATGATATGCCTGAATATAAAATAACAAAACCTTCAAAATTAGTTTCCCTTATGGTTGAAAATAAAATGTCAACCTCAAATGGAGAAAGTCGCCGGCTGATTTCGCAGGGTGCTGTAAGTTTAGAGCAGGAAAAAATTACAGACATTCATCATCTCATAGAACCTGGCGCAGAAAGAGTGTTAAAAGTTGGTAAACGAAAATTTTTAAAAATAATATCATGAAAACAATAATATATACAATTCTATTCCTGTCTTCTATGGGATGCTATACTATGTATGGGTTGGTACTCCAAGAAGAAAAGTCAAATATAATTCCCTCTAAACCACATGTGAATTATACCCTGCAGAAATCGCCTGAGAGTTTTCCTGAATCCATCATTTTTATTATTGCAGATGGAACAGGAATCGGGCAGTATTCTCTTTCCTATTATGCCAACGGTGCCTTTGCTCCTGCACGTTTTGACCATATTGGTCTGGTGGCGACCCATCCTAATCACGGGCAATGTGGTACAACCTGTAAGCGGGTGACAGATTCCGCCGCCAGCGGAACTGCCCTTTCATCAGGAATAAAATCATATAATGGAGCTATTGGAGTTGATACGGATACCCTGGCAGTTAAAACAATGTTAGAATGGGCTGAAGAGCAAAATATGGCAACAGGATTAGTGGCAACCTCAACCGTCACTCATGCTACTCCTGCATCCTTTGCTGCTCATGTTGAATACAGAAAGCTGGAGGCAGAAATTGCCCGCCAATTTGCCGGTGCAGAAATTGAAACCATTCTGGGAGGTGGGAAAAAATATTGGCCGAAAGAACTCATTAATGAATTTATAAATAAAAATGGACAATTTATCAGCAGCATTGATGCTGATATTGATTCGGCAAAACGATTATTAGGACTGTTCTCAGATGATGCTCTTCCTGCAGCTCATGAAGGGAGAAATCCCACCACCACTGAAATGGCAAAATTGGCAATTGAACATTTAGAGACTAATACAAATGGTTTTTTTGTCATGATTGAAGAATCGCAGGTTGATTGGGGGGGGCACGCCAATTCCGCTGAATATATTCGTGGAGAAATGGCATCTCTGAATGATCTTGTTAATTATATTTTGGATTACCAGCTACAGCATCCTCAAGTATTGGTTGTCCTAACTGCAGACCATGAATGCGGGGGAGTGGTTATCCACGATGGGCCAGACTCTGATTTAGATGTTCGATTTACCTCAGATTATCATTCTGCTAATTTTGTTCCTGTTTTTGCCACAGGCCCCGGTGCTGAAGTTTTTGATGGCTTTTTTGATAATACTGAAATTGGAAAAATCCTTATATCCTACATTCGTGCCCACAACAAGAATGCCCGATAAACTAGTCATAACACAGACGGTAGCCCCAATTTATAATGAGCCTTCATTCACTGCTCAAATGGTAACCCAGGGCCTTCTTTGGGAAAGCTTGGTTGTGAAGGATAAAAACCAGCAATGGTACCAGATACAAATGGAGGATGGATATAGTGGATGGATACATGAATTTTACTCAGGTAAAGCAGAATCCTTTAAAAATAATTCCATTCAAATTACAAACCGTTATGCACCAGTAAGAAGAACAAGAGGCCGAGACAGTGCCGTTACTCAACTATTATCCTTCGGCACCCGCTTACCGGCAGAGAAACCTATTTCAGGATATTCCCTTATCATTTTACCTAATGGGGAAGAAGGGTTTGTCCCGCCCCAAGCCCTTGTTGCAACTCTCACCAGAGAATCCCTGATCCAGATTGCAGAAACATTAAAAGGAGTCCCCTACCTATGGGGAGGGAAATCCTCATTCGGATATGATTGTTCGGGTTTTTTACAGGCAGTCATCAGTCATTTTGGAATTCAATTTTACCGAGATACCCGTGATCAAATAAAAGACGAAAGACTCATTCAGATTGACGGGGATAAGATTGAAAAGGGAGATTTAATATATTTTTTTGAAGACGGTATTGTAAATCATACGGCAATCTCTTTAAATGATAAAGAATATATACACTGTTCGGGATGTGTAAGAGTTCAGTCTAACAATAAATCGGATTCACATTATAATCCGGTACTTGACGGGATGGACAGGAAGTATTATTCCATAAAAAATTTTTTAAATAGATAATGGCAGCCATTTTAAACCGCAGGGTATTGGTTTTGAATCAAAGTTATGAACCCCTTATGATCATCGGTGCAAAAAGAGCAATTATTCTGGTTTTAAATGAAAAAGTAGAGGCAGTGGAAAACTACCGTGAAAATATCCATTCTGCCTATCTTTCTCTTCCATTGCCGTCTGTGATTAAATTGAAGTATTATGCCAGAGTCCAAAGAAAAAATATTGTGCTGTCCAGAAAAAATATTTTGAAAAGGGATAATCATACCTGTCAGTACTGCGGTGCCAAATCGGTACCCATGACCATTGACCATATAAAATCAAAAAAGCACGGGGGAGAGGATACTTGGGAAAATCTGGTAGCTGCCTGTGTACCCTGCAATACAAAAAAAGGGAATAAACCTTTAAATGAATCAGGTTTTCAGCTCTTGAAAAAACCGCGCAAACCAACCATGATTTTACATTTGCAAAAATATGTTAAACAGTTTCAATCCTCTTGGAGACCCTACTTATTTATGCAGGAAAAAAATTAATGGCTGATTCTCCTAAACCTATACTACTCTCAGGAATACAACCCAGTGGTCAACTGTGTATCGGTAACTATCTGGGGGCTATAAAAAACTGGGTTGATCTACAAGAAAGTCACGACAGCATTTTCCTGGTTGTGGATATGCATGCGTTAACGATAAAACAAAATCCTGCTGAATTACGCAATCGTTGTCTTTCCTTTGTGGCTCAATATATTGCTTGTGGGATTGATCCTGAAAAGTCCACTATTATTATTCAATCTCATGTACCGCAGCATGCTGAATTAATGTGGATATTAAGCAGTATCACCTCCATGGGCGAGTTAAACCGCATGACCCAATTTAAGGATAAATCACAGAAACATGCTGCCAATATAAATGCAGGGTTATTTACCTATCCCATACTCATGGCGGCAGATATTTTGTTGTATCAAGCTGATTTGGTTCCTGTTGGTGCTGACCAGAAACAGCATTTAGAATTGTCTCGAGATTTAGCACACCGATTTAATACTCAGTATTCAGATACTTTTACCATTCCTGAACCCTATATCCCGAAAACCGGTGCCAGGGTGATGAGTCTTCAAAATCCGGAGAAGAAGATGTCCAAATCGGATGAAAACTTGAATAATCTTATTGCGCTGTTGGATATGCCTGATGTTGCAACGAAGAAAATTAAAAGAGCCATAACTGATTCAGGCTCAGAGGTGAAACTGGATGATGCCCGGCCCGGAATTTCTAACCTTCTGCAAATATATTCTTTGATATCCGGGAGAACAATTTCAACTATTGAAACAGAATATGAAGGGAAAATGTATTCCGACTTTAAGAGGGAACTAGGTGAGACTATTGCAGAATTTTTAAGACCAATACAGGCTGAATATGCTAAAGTTATGCAGGACAAATCTTATTTAGAGTCCGTACTAAAAAAGGGAGCAGAAAACGCCTTTTTCCGTGCCAGAAAAACGCTAAGCAAAGTTTACAGAAAAGTGGGATTCATACCACCGGTACGCTGATTTATGACTTATGAGATTAAGATTGAAAATTTTGAAGGTCCCATGGATTTGTTATTATTTTTTATTCAAAGGGATAAACTGAATATTTATGATATTCCCATCTCTCATATTACCAATGAGTTTTTAGAATATATAAAGGTGATGGAAATTTTGAATATTGATGTAGGTGGTGAATTTGTATATATGGCCTCTCTCCTTATGAATATAAAAGCTAGAATGCTATTGCCTATTCCTGATAATGAGGATGAAGAAATTGAAGATCCCAGAACCCCATTGGTGCAGCGACTGTTAGAATATCAACAGTATAAAGAAGCAGGTGAGACATTATTAGAATTATATGAAAGTCATTTATATCAGTATCCATTGGGGAATTCGATGCCGGTTAAAAGCACGAATGGTCAACCTCAAGATGTATTACATAATGTGACTTTGTTTACCCTATCGTCCATATTTCAAGAATTGCTTCACAGACTACCTGAAGTAAATCCCTATGAATTGCATCAAGAACCTATCCATTTAGATGATCAGGTTCATTTTCTGATGAATGCACTACCCTCTTCTGGTTCAATTACCTTTAGTTCATTATTTCCGGCTTTGAAGACAAAACTAAAAATTGTAGTTACTTTTATGGCTATTTTAGAATTATTGAGGAATAAACAAATTCATATCTCGCAGGAGTGTCCTTTCGGAACTGTATCTCTGTCTAAAGTTGCCTGATGAAGAATCCTGAGATATTAGTGGAGGTCTTATTGTTTGCTGCTCCCGAACCTTTAACTCAAAAGAAGCTGAACCAAATTTTGGAAAATGAGGAAATAATAGATTTAAAATCAGCAGTTGCAAAATTGAATGGCCTGTATGAAAAGCAGAATAAAGGAATTTCTATTGAGAAAATTGCCGGAGGATATCAGATACTTTCTCATCCTGAATTCCATGTTTATATTCAAAAGCTGTTTAATAAATCTCGAAAGATTCGACTTTCCCGCCCATCTTTGGAAGCCCTATCGGTTATTGCCTATCGGCAGCCAGTAAGTAAAGCTGAAATAGAATCTATCCGGGGAGTTGAATGCGGCTCAGTTATCTCAACTCTCATGGAAAGAGAACTTATCACCGTAAAGGGGAGGGGAAGTACAGCTGGCAGACCGCTTCTTTTTGGTACTACCCGTCTATTTTTAGAATCGTTTGGATTGGAACATCATAATGATCTTCCAAAATTAAAAGAATTAAAAGAGCTTCTGGGAAATCAAACTGATCCAGAATTATTTGAAACCGGCAATGAGATTAAATAAATTTCTGGCAAGATCCGGGGTGGCATCCCGGCGGAAATGTGATTTGCTCATAAAGTCAGGAAAAGTGCATATCAACGGAAAAGTGAATCAGGATTTTTCCTATAAGGTATCTCCCGATGATGTGGTAGTTTGCGATGGCCTTACCCTTGATAATATGCCTCCTACACGGGTATATCTCCTCAATAAATTAAAAGGATATATTTCTACTTCTGAAGACCCACAGGGCAGAAAGAGAGTCATTGATTTAATTCCTGTTGATGATCGCCTCTTTACCATTGGCAGGTTAGACAGAGATACCACCGGTGCAATTTTGGTTACCAATGACGGGGAATTAGCGAATTCTCTCATGCATCCCCGTAATCAGATTGAACGGATTTATATTGCTGCTACAAAAATTGATATTCCAAGAGAAAAGCATCACTTACTTTCAAAGGGGCTTCGTTTGGAAGATGGCACTGTATCAAAAGGGAGCCTTAAACGGTTGGAAAAAAAGGGTGGACTTATCTATTGGAGTGTGTGTTTAAAGCAAGGTAGAAAGCATGAAGTGAAACGCATTTTTAATGTTTTAGAGTCGAAGGTTGTTCATTTACACCGCCAATCATTTGCAGGATTTCATGTAAATAACCTGGCTCCGGGAAAATTTCGATTATTGAAAAAACACGAGGTGAGAACATTGGGGGATTGACAATACAATTAACTTTGAGCTTTAGTATTTAACAGATGGCATTCGCCGCCGGTACAATCGGCTCCCTTCTTCCTGATCCCTGTTTGCTTTCTCCTGATTCCTGTTTCCTTCCTCCTTTCCCCTATTTCCTGTTTCCTTCCTCCTTTCTCCTTCTCCTTATTTCCCGTTAAGAACAAACCAACAAATCACCAATCTTTAAATGTTTTATAAATATAAAATAGTTCTGTAAATTTCCCAGCTTTTTGGAAAGGTATTTTTAGACGAGATGGTTATTGCAATTGATGGTCCTGCAGGCTCAGGAAAAACCACTACTGCCAGAGAAGTGGCAAAAAGACTTGGTTTTATACACATAAATACAGGAGCCATGTACAGAGGTATTGCACTGAAATGTCTCAATGAAAAAATAATACCGGAGAATGACACGGGCATTACCCATATCCTGGACAATACTACTTTGGATTTTGGCGGATCAGAAAAGGATGAACTGCTGTTGGATGGTATTAATGTTGCAACAGAGATTACTTCTTCTGTGGTGGCCCAATCAGCCAGTAAGTACAGTGCTGTCTATCAAATCAGAGAAAGACTGGTGGACTATCAACGCAGACTATCCAGAGGGAAAGACGTGGTCTTAGAAGGAAGGGATATTGGGACGGTAGTCTTTCCCGACGCTGATTATAAATTTTTTCTCATTGCAGATGTGGAGGAAAGAGCTAAACGCAGATTAAAAGATTTATCTGCCAAGGGTGAAACGAAATCCTTAGATGCACTCATAGAAGAAATTAAATTGCGGGATTATAAAGATACTACACGGGAAAATTCTCCCCTAAAAAAAGCACAGGATGCTATTGAAATTGACACCACTCAATTAACTCTTGAGGGTCAGGTTCAGTGCATCGTAGAAACTATAAAAAATCAATAACATAGGAGCAAGACTCATTTTATGAGTATCGAAGAAATAACTGAAAACCAGGAAGTGGAAACTACCGAATCGGAAGAAACTTCCACAACAGATGCAATTGAAGAAATAACTGAAGAGACTGCAGCATCTACTGCAGAAGTTGTCGTTGAGACAGATTTAGAAGATAGTGAAGTTGAAGTAACAACTGGAAATGATCCCGATGAGCAATTGCAGAAATTATCCATTACTAATTATTTAGATCCATCCATCCTTGAGGAAATAAAAACTGTTTCCCGGGATGAATTGGAACAATATGACGAAACTACTGAAATCTCACCTGAACTAAACGACCGTTACAGTCAGACTTTTGCTGATATACGAGAAAAGGAAGTAGTAACAGGTCAGGTGGTTGGTATAACCGACCGCGATGTCATGTTAGACATTGGCTTTAAAGCCGAAGGAATTATTCGGAAATCTGAGTTTGAAGATCTCCCGGAAATCGGACAGGATATTGATGTTTTTATTCACACATTTGAAGACCGCCGGGGCAATATTATTCTTTCTAAAGAGCGTGCTGATTTCCAAAAACGTTGGACTGAAATTAGAAACTGCTTTGAAAAAGAAGAACTTATAACCGGGCTGATAACCAGAAGAATCAAAGGGGGTATGGTGGTTGATCTTGGAGTTGTGCAGGCATTCCTTCCCGGCTCACAGGTAGATATTAAACCTGTTACTGATTTCGATGAATTTATTGGAGTTGAATCAGAGTTCAAAATAGTTAAATTCAATGAACTAAGACAAAACATCGTTCTATCCAGAAAAGCGATACTTGAAGATGATCTCCTGGAAAAACGCCAGGCAGTTCTTTCTGACATGGAAATTGGTATGGTACTGGAAGGTACTGTAAAAAATATTACTGATTTTGGTGCTTTCGTTGATTTGGGTGGTATTGATGGGTTGCTTCATATCACAGATATCAGCTGGGGCAGAATAAATCACCCAACTGAAAGATTAACTCTGGGTGAAAAAGTAACCGTTAAAGTAATTGATTTTGATGTGGAGAAAGTAAGGGTATCTCTGGGAATGAAGCAATTACAACCAGAACCCTGGGTTGATATAATGGAAAAATACCCCATTGAATCTATTGTTGAAGGTAAAATCGTAAATATGATGAACTATGGCGCTTTCATTGAATTGGAAGAAGGCGTAGAAGGTCTTATTCATATCTCTGAAATGTCCTGGATTCGTCATATCAAACATCCATCAGATATGTTTAAAGTAGGTGATAAAGTAGAGGCGAAAATTCTCAATATTGATCCTGCTGAAAAGAAAATATCTTTAGGGATTAAGCAGTTGCAGGATAACCCCTGGGATACTATCGAAAGTAAATATGAAGTGGGTTCTGAACATAAAGGTTCAGTGCGCAATTTGACCCAATTTGGTGCTTTCATAGAATTAGAAGAAGGCATTGATGGGTTGGTGCATGTTTCTGATATGAGCTGGACGAAATTAGTCCGCCATCCAAAGGAGATCGTACAAAAAGGTGATAAGGTTAAAGTAAAGATTCTGGAAGTCTCTGCTGAAGACCGCCGTCTTGCTTTAGGTATGAAGCAGGTGGAAGACAACCCCTGGGAAGATATCCGTACTAAATTCCCTTCAGGAAAAGTAGTCACCGGTACTATTTTAAAAGTATTAGACAAGGGTATCATTTTTGACTTGGGTGAGAATTTAGAGGGAATAGTTCCTCTAAAGCGCTTGAAGAAACACGAGAAAAATCATATACTTACAAACTTCAAAGAAGGTGATTCACATGAGATTACTGTACAGGAAGTTGATGAAGAATATATGAAAATAATTCTCATGATGGAATTGGGGATTGACGAAGCTCAGGCGGAGGATGAACCAAGTCACAAAATTGAACCTTTAGAACCTGAAAAACTTGAAATACCTCAAGATGTTATAGATCAGGTATCGGCGAATGAATCCGGTAGTGAAGATGATACCGGAGCTACCCAGGATTCTGAATAATCAATCATCAGCAATTAAATGGGTCGGAATCATATTCGACCCATTTTTTTATCTATGAAAATTCTTGCAATTGAAAGTTCCTGTGACGAAACTGCAGCCGCTGTTTGTGAACAGGGGGAAATAACCAGTTCTGTAGTTCTCTCCCAGGAAATTCATACCCAATTTGGGGGAGTCGTTCCGGAGGTTGCCTCAAGAGAACATGACTCTCAAATCCATAAAATTGTTACCACATCTCTTGATAAAGCTGGCATCAAATTTGACGATTTAGATGCGATTGCAGTCACATTTGGTGCAGGGTTAGCAGGAGCATTGCAGGTTGGGTTAAATTATGCCAAAGGTCTTGCCATTGGTCTAAATATTCCTTTTGTTGGAGTCAATCATTTAGAAGGGCACCTGTATGCTAGTTTTCTGGCATATCCTCAGTTAGAATATCCCTATCTCTGTTTTTTGGTAACAGGAGGACACACACAAATCTGGGAAGTCACTGCTCCTGGTAATTATACTCTCCACTCAAATACGGTAGATGATGCTGCAGGCGAAGCCTTTGATAAAGGTGCCAGAATTCTTGGATTGTCTTATCCGGGAGGGCCTGAAATAGAAAAATTGGCTAAAAAGGGAAATTCACATCTGTATCCTTTTCCTGTTCCTCTTGTGAAATCTCAGCCGATGAACTTTTCTTTTAGTGGATTAAAAACTGCTTTGCTCTATAAATCCCAAGAATTGGACACTAATATATTTGAAGAAAACAAGGCCCATATTGCTGCAGGCTATCAGACTGCCATCATTAATACTTTACTTAACCGCCTTGAAATGGTGATAGTAAAAACGGGTATCAGTCATATTTCCATTACTGGAGGGGTTGCAGCCAATAATGCATTCAGACAAAAGTCAGAAACTTTAGCACAAGAGAAAAATTTAAACTTTTATTTTCCTCCATTGAAATATTGTACCGATAATGCAGCAATGATTGCCATTGCAGGATACCACTCATTAAAATCGGGGATAGTCTCAAATCTGGAGTTACAAGCAAACCCAAACTTGGCATTAAATGACAGTATAGGTGTATGAAAATCCTGGGGCCACCTGTTATAACTTTTTTGTTTTTTGTAATATTTACCGGGTTAATTATTCAATATTGGACAAAATTATCTAAACGAAAGATATGGTTTAAACTTTTTCTTTTTTCACTTCGAACACTTACTCTTTCAATATTACTGTTTCTCTTGTTAAACCCCTGGATAAAATGGCTGAATATTGAAATGGAGCCCCAGAAAATTACCGCCATCATTGATAATTCTCAAAGTATGCAGTATCATTTGGAAAATATACCTTTAACCATAAAGGAAGTTTCTAAAAAGCTATACAAATGGGAAGATAAAAATAGCATTGATCTTTCTATTTCTACCCTGGAAGAAATTAATAATACCCCGAGTGCAGCAGTTACAGATTTTTCATCTATCCCCTCTTTCATCAGAAAAAACAATCCTAGACAGGTGCTGGTTTTAACTGATGGGATGGCAACCAGAGGTAAAGAACTGAGCAATTTAAACTTACCTGAACATATACCCATGCATACCATTGGTGTGGGACCTGTCTTAAAACAGAACGATATTCGTATAGAAAATGTGTATAGCGGACACCAGTTCTCACCTGAAGATACCGTCTTTTTGAACATTGATATCTCATCTCATGTAAATGTGGGCACTGAATCTCTGCTTGAATTAATAAATGGTAACGGAGAAATAATTTATCAGGATAAACTTGAGTTCAACGAAGGATATTCCGAAAGAAAGACTGAAATTAAATTACCAGCTTACCGATTCTCTCAATTAAACGTGGCAGCTTTAGCACCCTTGACAAAAGAATCACAAATCAGTAATAATACTTTTTCCTTTAGGATAAATATGAATACTGAATCAGAACAAGTTTTGATGATATCTGGGGGATTGTCACCAAATACAGCTTTCATTAAAGATTGTTTATCTGTATTGGAGGATGTTGAGTTGGAACATTTGTATAAAACGACTGTAAATAATTGGAAGAAAGAGTTTTCCTCTGAATTGATAAAGGGGGCACAACTCATTGTTTTAGATGATTTCCCTGCCTTTAATATTGACCTGCAAATTTTCAGAGAAGTGACAAATTTTGCCAAACAGGCACAGCTTCCTATCATCTATATTGAAGGACCACATAGCAATATAGCACATGCTGGAAAATTAAATACTGCGTTTCCCTTTTTAAGAGGATTGCCTATTGATCCTGAAGTTGAAATTTCTATTGACCTTAATTCTAATTGGATAGTGCATAATATGGCAATTATGGAAAAGTTTCCCCCGCAAAAGAGAAATGTGAAATGGGAAACAGACTCAGAAGCTTGGTTAAAATATGAAGATAATTCCCAATTATGTTTCCAGAAGGACAATTTCTTTTTTATAGGAATTCCTGAGCTTATGGGAAGCCATTTAAAACTGCAGCAAAATGAGCAGTCTCCATTGAAGCATTTAACAGAGACTATAATTATGAAGGCCTATCACCAAGAGAATGGTCTCTTACAATTGAGTATCCCTGGTGAATCATTCTCCCGTGGTGAAAAAATTTCAGGAAAAATACAGTCTGTAAGCCACATGCCTGTTCAGGATCTTATATTAGTCGCTGAAAATACTTCAGGTGACACCCTCTCATTTAAGTGTAGAAATTCTCCAGGCAAGAAGGAGTATGACTGTCCTTTCAGCCTTTCACTTGCAGGGGAATACCGTGTGTCTGCCCAGGGAACCCTGCCGGATGGTACACAAATTTTCAGCAATACACACCCTCTCATTATTCAGGATGTTAATCTTGAATTACAGGATCTGGTTCAAAATATTTCGTCTTTAAAAATTGCTGCCCATTCCACTGGGGGAAATTATGCTTCTATTGATTCATTGGATTCTTTATTGGCAAACCTCGAAATTAACCCTGTCAGGGTCGAAAAGAATTTACATATAAGCGGATTGTCCACACAGAGTTTTTGGTGGATTCTCATCGTCTTATTAGCGCTGGAATGGTATTTTCGTAAAGATATAGGATTACTCTAATGAATATTTTGGTTACCGGGGGAGCAGGCTTTATTGGAAGCAACTTTATTCTCCGGCAAATGAATCATACCGACGTCAATATTTTAAATATTGATAAGCTCACTTATGCCGGGAATCTTCAATCTCTGGCATTGGTATCAGACTTACCTAACTATTCCTTTTTAAAGGCAGATATTAGTGATAAAGTTTCCATGTCCGAAATCATTGAAAATTTTCAACCTGATTATATTGTAAATTTTGCAGCAGAATCACATGTTGACAGATCCATTGACGGCCCATTTGAATTTATCCATACCAATATTGTGGGAACTGCTGTTCTTTTAAATGCCGCCCTGCAATATTATAATTCACTCTCTAAAGAAGGCAAATCAACTTTCAAATTTCTTCATGTTTCCACCGATGAAGTTTTTGGCAGTTTGTCAGAAGATGGCTATTTCACTGAGGAGACTCCATACGACCCAAGTTCACCTTATTCTGCATCCAAAGCTTCATCAGATCATTTGGTGAGAGCCTGGCACCGAACTTATGGTTTACCTATACTCATTACGAACTGCTCAAATAATTATGGTCCCTGTCAATTCCCTGAAAAGTTAATTCCCCTTATGATATTAAATTGCCTGGATGAAAAGCCACTGCCTGTTTATGGAAAAGGTGAGAATGTAAGGGATTGGTTATATGTAGAAGATCATTGTGAAGCAATTACAGCAGTTTTGCATAATGGCAAAATCGGAGAAACTTACAATATCGGTGGCAATAACGAAATGACAAACCTTGACATTGTTCATACAATTTGTGATTTAATGGATGTAAAATCTCCCAGAATTAACAGCGACTCATACAGAGAATTAATCACTTTCGTGACAGACAGACCCGGCCATGATTTTCGTTATGCGATTGATGCTTCTAAAATCAATAAAGAATTAGGTTGGTCTCCTAATGAATCATTTCAGAGCGGTATAACCAAAACCATAGATTGGTATCTTGAAAACAAAAATTGGTGGAAAGCCATTCAGAATAATTCCTATCAGCAGGAAAGATTAGGAGTACTCAGCTCATGAAAGGCATTATTTTAGCAGGCGGCAGTGGAACCCGTTTATTTCCTCTTAATCAGGTTGCCAGTAAGCAGCTCATGCCAGTATTTGATAAGCCCATGATATATTATCCCCTCTCTACCCTTATGCTCATGGGTATTCAGGAAGTACTTATTATTTCTACACCGGAAGATACGCCAAGATTTGAAAAATTGCTAGGGAATGGCGATTCACTTGGTATGCAATTTTCCTATAAAATTCAGGATGAACCCAATGGTATAGCTCAGGCATTTATTATTGGCGATGAATTTATAAAAAACGAACCCGTTACCCTTATTTTAGGGGATAATCTGTTTTACGGCCATGGGTATTTGGACTTTTTGAAAGGTAAACTGCAGAATTTTACCGGTGCCACAGTTTTTGGATACCCCGTAAAAGACCCTGAAAGATATGGGGTTGTAGATTTTGATAATAATGGAAACGTCCTTAGTATTGAAGAAAAGCCTGTCAAGCCTAAAACTAATTATGCTGTACCAGGATTATATATTTATGATAGTCAGGTTGTACAATTAACGAAAGAATTAACGCCATCTGCACGAGGTGAATTAGAAATAACTGATCTGAATAAAGCTTACCTTTCAAGAGGGGAACTGCACGTAGAATTGTTAGGCAGGGGAGTCGCCTGGTTGGATACAGGTACCCATAAAAGTCTATTGGAAGCAGGTGCTTTTATTGAAACCATAGAATCCCGGCAGGGATTGAAAGTAGCCTGTCTGGAAGAAATTGCCCTGCAGCAAAAATTTATTGATACAGGTCAATTCAAAAAATTGATTACCACCTATCCGCAAAATGAATACAGGGCTTACCTTGAAGCACTTGCCTAAATGAAGATTACTCAAACTAAAATTGCAGATGTATTGTTAGTTGAGCCTTCTGTACATACAGATAAACGCGGTTTTTTCATGGAAACCTATCACAGGGATAAATTTGCAAAAGCCGGGCTGGATATGACGTTTGTTCAAGATAATCACGCTAAATCAGTACAACACACTTTACGAGGACTTCATTTTCAGCAGAAATTTCCACAGGGGAAATTAATTCGTTGTCTTCAGGGCTGTATTTTTGATGTTGCAGTTGATATCCGTCCTGATTCGGGCCAATTCGGACAGTGGGTTGGTGTAGAACTCACTGCAGAAAATAAGAAACAGCTTTTTATTCCCAGTGGGTTTGCCCATGGGTATTATGTCTTATCAGAAACTGCAGAAATCACTTATAAATGTACCGAAGTGTATCACCCAGATGATGAAGGGGGTATTATCTGGAATGACCCTCAAATTGGGATTAAATGGCCTGAAAATTCACCGATTCTCTCAGGGAAAGATAAAACTCTGCCAACGTTAGCAGACTATTCTAATGTACCAGCAGTTAGTACACTATAGGTTCTAAGAGGCCAATTTCTTTCCTGGTTATAACTATAATATGCACTTAACCGTCATCCTCATTTTTTGTACTGGTTTTTTTCTGTCTGGACAGAATATTAATAACCGCAGTCTTGATGTATCAGGTTCTGATAAATTAATCCGTTTACCTGAATCCTTTATCGTTGAAGCCGAAATAAACCCCGCTGAATATATTTTAGGTCCCGCAGATAAATTGGGAGTAAGCATTTTCACTACCTCTCACCTGACTTATATTCTAAGTGTCACCCCTACCGGAGATTTATGGATTCCTGAAATTGGGGTGATTCCTGTTGCAGGATTATCCATTCCTGAAACAAAGGAAACCCTGCTGCAATTTCTGCAAAATAACATTTATAAATCTGCAAAAATTGAGTTGGTGTTATTGAATATCCGCAAATTTAGAGTTCAGATCAGTGGTGGAGTTAACGCACCGGGGTTTATTAATGTATCCCCCGTTGATAGAATATCAGACCTCATTCATCGTGCTGGCGGTCTCCATAAATCTGCTGATGAGGAAAACATTCAATTAAAAAGGAATAATGGGGATAGTATTATATCTCTGAAAAACTACCAGATATCAGGGGATATTAAGGATAATCCTTCTCTTAAAGAGGGTGACCGAATTCATGTTCCATTTTCAGAAACCGTTGATGGGGAGCTATTCTCCTTCGTTTCTCATAAAAAGTCAATGGTGATGGTAACCGGTTTTGTCATGAAACCGGGGGGACATACTTTTATATCCGGCTATACCATTCGGGACTATGTGGCACTATCCGGTGGCATTACCGATATGGGCAGTGAGAAAAATATTACCGTTTTTCGTGAAGGGAAAATGCTTTCTATTCCGGTAACAGATTATGCCCAACCGGGGGATCATATTGAAATTCCTGCAAACCTTAAATTCAGATATTTAGGGAATATCAGCATCCTGCAGACTCTCACTGCAATGATGTCCTTGTATCTGGCATTCGCTGCCGCTACCAATTAAAAGAAAAATGGACAGACTCATTTCAGTTCAGTATATCAAACTTCTATGGAAACATAAAAATATTCTCATCCGTTGGGGCTTCATTACCGCTGTTTTGTCATCTATCCTTGCACTTAGCCTCCCAAAAACATTCAAATCTACTGCAGTTCTCATGCCGCCAAAATCTCAATCTGACCAGGGGATACTGGCTAATATTGAGGGTTTTGCCTTTGCCGACATGTTCGCATCTTCTGCTGATGAGATCTCTAATGCACTCTTTGCCATTTTAAAAAGCAGAACCATGATGGAATCGGTGATTCATGAATTGAGTCTGATTGAAATATATGCAGCAGAAAATATGGAAGAAGCAGTTCGAACCCTCAGTGAAAATCTAAGATTTGACCATTTGGAAGAAGGGACTATTTCCGTATCAGCCTTTAGCAACACGCCTTGGATATCCGGGGAGGAAGAAGATGAGAAAGCACGAATCCTTGCTCGGGAAATTGTTACCTTTATAATTAGTCAATTGGATATAGTAAATAAATCGCAGCAGACGGATGAAGCACGATTTCATCGTAAATTCATGGAAAAACGCTATAATGATTCTATTCAACAATTGAGAATAGCCGAGGAAAAACTGCGAAAATTTCAGCATACCCATAATACCATGAACCTTGCAGAACAAACTAAGGCTGCTATCCGGGTGGGTGCTGATATAAAAAGCCAAATCCTAATTGATGAAGTGAGATTGGGAATCCTCACTCAGACACATAACGCTGATCACCCTGAAATTCAACAGCTTCAAATGGAAATTCGGGAATTAGAGAATCAACTGAGAGATTTAGACTATCAGAAAATTGGCAGTCAATCACAAAAAAAGGATTTATTTCCCCATTATTCTGAAGTGCCCGATTTAGAAATTGAATTGATGCGTTTAAAACGGGAAGTAGAGATTCAATCAAAATTATATGCCTATTTAACTCAACAATATGAAGAGAGTAAAATTCAGGAAGCAAGAGATACTCCCACCATTCAAATTTTAGATGCTGCAAACCTGCCCATAAAACGACATAAACCAAAACGAACCCTTATGGTGATTGGCTATACCCTCATTGCAGGAATTATAACCTCTCTGGTCATTGTACTAAAAGAATTGAATCTGCCTGAGAGCAATCTTATCTCCACATCCGATTAAGATATTACGGTATTCTGCATCGGATTAATTATGCCTGATTATTATGGTTTCAGATGTAGCATTTAGAATGGGGGGGATAGCCATATCCCGATCCATCACATTTTTATCCGCTCTGTATATTGCTTCAATTTTACCTGCGGAAACCTGGGGACAGATCAGCATACTGATGAATTATTTTATGATCATGCTGGTT
Organism: uncultured bacterium; assembly: GCA_964551815.1. GTDB lineage: Bacteria > Fidelibacterota > Marinisomatia > SCGC-AAA003-L08 > D37C17 > D37C17. Next base: position 14,470 of record CAZKEL010000017.1, on the reverse strand, counting down.
TTTTGCGGGAGTTTCTTTTCCCGTGCTGTGGTAACCTACAGTGCACAATACCCTGAAAAATCCCACCTGGTACTCTCCATAGCAAACAGGATTAACTTTACTGCTTATTGTATCGTTGGGTTTTCCAGCCTCATTCTTTTAAATCTGAATTTTATTCCAATTCCCTTTATTTTTAGAAAATCTTTTCTGTTGCTGCTGTCCTTACTATTATTTCCCCTTCTCACTCAAAATTTAATTAGTTATTGTCAAGGTCAAGGAAAGGTTAGACTTATGACAACCCTAGAATTATTGCGAAATGTACTTACCTCCATTATTTTAATTTGGTTTGTAAGAAATAACGAAGATTCTATTAAGGGGTGGATTGACGGTAAATATGCAGGTATCATTTTTGTGTTTCTTCTCATAATTATTATTGTAAAACTCAATTTTCGCGGAAGTATGTTCAAATGGAAAATTGAGGACATGGATCTATATAAAGGATTGAAGACATATTTTTTCTGGGCTTTTACAGGAGCAGCCATGGCTATAGCCCTGAGAAATCTGGATGTCTTCATTGTCGCTCACTATACAGGTTCTGAGATTTATACCGGTGAATTTAAAATTGCTATGTTATTTTTCACCTCCTTTGGATTATTTGGGCAATCAGTGACTTCAGGACTTCATCATAGAATTGCACAATTTCATTTGACCCCAGATCAATTATTTGATTTTACCAATAAAATTAAATCAAGAGTTATGCCCCTTTATCTCCTTTTAGCTCTGATTTTGTATTGTATCACAGAATGGGGGATTCAGGTGCTTTTTGGATATAAATATATATATCTTTCTGCATCTTTAAAAATTATTGTGATAGCGTCCGTATTTCAAACATATAGCATAGTAAATGGTGGTATTTGGGCAGGGATAGGAAAGATGAAACTCAACTCCGCTTACTTTTCAATTTATTCTACTCTTTATATCCTAATATTAATTATCATTCTACATTTTTTTGGCTACCCTTTCTTTGCCTATGGAATTCTCATTGTTTCAATCTTTGGGGCCGTCATGAGTGAATATTTTTTCAGAAGCAAAACCATTAATTAATGACTTTTGATATCTTTATATATATTCTTTCCTTTACAACTCTGACTATATCTTCTCTTTGGATAGTAAAACTTTCGGGAAAAAATTTCATCCTCACCCTTCCCGGGTTTTTCTTTATCCATTTTGTTATTTTTATTTTTATCGGGTCTCCCTGGTATTATCTCCATAAAGGTGGAACCAACCATCTTTACCTTCTGGCTACTCATCTGGTACTGATTATCTTTCCATTGGGAGTTCTACTCACTAATACCTTAATGCAGGTTAAATTTTATGATGATTTTACCCAATATCTGTCTGAAAAAATAGTGGATAAGCAGCCAGGGAATCAGTTTATCATGTTTTATATGTTTGGGCTTTTAATAGCCCTTGGAGTCACTTTTTTATATTTTTCAAAGCTGGATATTATACCTGTCAATTTTATCCTTCAGCATCTAACGGATGAGGTGAATTTTACCGACCTTGCAAAACTGAGAGAATCTTCCACTACAACTTTCACCTTAGGGAAACTTCATCGCTACAAATTTTTCATGGCACAGATGATTCCCTTTTTGGTAATAGTGGCATTGTTTAAATCAAAACTGTCAAAAATGAAATTGTGGAAACTCCTATTTCTGGTGATAACTCTGTTTGCCATGTACCGCAGTATATCTGATTTGCAGAAAAAGCCATTGTTAGATTTTATCATTCTCCTCTTTACTGCAGGTTGGATTTTTAATGGAAAAGTAAATTGGAAACAGGTGAGTGGTATGGTGGCCGTATCCATTTCTATTCTCTGTGTCATGTACATTTTTATTATGGGACTTACCAACCGTCCCTTCTGGATGCTGCTTGAAGGTATCGCCAACCGTCTATTCTTAGGGCAAACTTCTCCCTTATACTACTACTTTTCTCTTTTCCCTTCTGCACATGATTTCCTCTACGGAGCATCCTTACCCAATCCAGGAGGAATTTTCCAGTTTGAAAACTTCCCTATTACAAAATGGATTTTTATTAACGGTCTCAACAGAAGCTGGGAAATAGTGGGAACAGCACCTTCTGCCTTCATTGGAGAAATGTATGCCAATTTTGGATTTCCTATTATGGTCTTATCTATTTTAATGCTATCCATGTCCCTTCAGCTGATCCAGATAAAATTTATTCAAAAACCTAGAACACTCCTCATGTCTGCATTCTATACTTACTTTGTCTTCCTGTCAGGTCAGTTTGCCATGACGGGTATGTTTATTGTAGCACATGTGTATCTGGTTATTTTTCTCCTACTCGCAGTTTTCTTTGTTGATGGATACAGACTCTATTCTGGTAAAGTAAAAAATGTCTAAGAAGGTTGTTCATATTGTACTCAACCCTTTTATTCAGGATTCTCGTGTAATGAGGGAGTGTAAATCCCTTGCCGCTGCTGGATATAAAGTGACTGTTATTGCCGTGCATGAAAATAATCTCCAAGAATGGGATGAACAGGACGGATTCCAGGTTCACAGAATAAAATTAATAAGTAAAACACTATGGAAGCATCCGATCATGCAGATAGTGAAGTATGCAGAATTTGTGATTAGGGCAATGGTCCAAATTAATCGAATCAGACCCGGTATCTCTCACGGGCATGATCCAAACGGATTGTTAATCGCTTATTTAGCAAAATTAATTTGCAAAAGCAAGCTTATCTATGACAGCCATGAATATTGGCGGGATGCAGTTCATCAAAGAGGAAAATACAAATCCATTTTTAAGTTGGGTGTGAAACTGGAAACATTCTGTATAAAAAGAGCAGACACAGTTACTACAGTAAATGGCTCAATTGCTCAATTAATCAGGGAAGAAAACACAGTTAAAAAAGTTAGTGTTATTCGAAATATACCTGAAAAATCAGCTACCAACATCCTATCAGCAGGAAAAGTATTATTCCCCCCCTGTGAATTTAATTTAATATATACGGGAAATGTGGAAGTGGGGCGAGGAATTCGACATATCATTTCTGCCATGGCAGGCGTAAAACAGCAAATTGGGTTAGTTATTGTAGGGCGGGATAGTGAATATAGAAACAAAATGAAAGACTATGTACATTCTCTAAACCTACAGGAGAGGGTTAGATTTTTACCGGCGGTGCAACCACAAGAAATTGTATCTGTGTGTAAGCTGGCCCAGGCTGGTATTGCTCCTATTCGGAATATCTGTACAAGTTACTATTTATCCCTGCCAAACAAAGTTTTTGAGTATATCCATGCCGGCATCCCTCTTTTAGTAAATAATTTACCGGAAATGTCAGCTTTAATAAATCAACATGACATTGGTATGGAATTTTGCATTGAGGATATCTCAGATATTGTTGAAAAAATACATACACTATACGATGACAAAGAAAAGTACAACCATTTCTGTAAAAATGCAGTTAAAGCCTCTCAAACATTAAATTGGGAGGAGGAACAAAAGCAGTTACTTCAATTGTATCAAGGGGGAGCCGGTAATTGAATCCCTTAGTTTCTATAATTATTCCCTGCCTAAATGAAGAGGACTATATAGAGGGCTGTTTATCCTCGATCCTTAACCAGAACTATCCTTTGGAAAATCTCCAAATTTTAGTTGTAGATGGGGGTTCTACGGATCAAACTAAAAATATTCTTCAGGAATTATCAGTTAATAGCGAAAATATAAAAATATTGCATAACCCCAAGAAAATTACTCCCATTAGTTTAAATATTGGATTAAGTAAGTCAAAAGGTGATTACATTTGTATCCTGGGTGCGCACAGTATTCTGGATCGAAATTTTATTGCAAATGGAGTTAAAGAGTTAGCATCCTCCCAGGCAATGATGGTTGGTGGTCCTGTTACTCATAGAGGTCACAATTTAATGGGGAGGGCAATTGCCCTTGCCATGCAGTCTCCATTTGGAGTGGGGAATTCCGTCTTTAGAACTGGCTCAAAAAAACAGTTTGTTGATACAGCAGCTTTTGGTTTGTATCGAAAAGAAATATTCCAACTCATCGGAAAGTTTGACGAAAGTTTAGTCCGCAATCAGGATTTTGAACTTAATCAGCGGATTGTTTTGGCAGGGTACCCCATACTTTTTAGTCCGACCATCAGGTCAACTTACTTTACCCGTAATACCTTAGTTCCCTTGTTTAAACAGTATTTTCAGTATGGGTATTGGAAAGTTCAGGTCATCAGAAAAAACATGAAGACTTTTAAATTACGCTACCAAGCACCGCTATTATTCATTTTCCTCCTATTTTTTTTAAGCATTGGGAGTGGAATATCCCCTCAAATTTGGATAGTTTTTAAAGCGTTAATGGTAACCTATCTGGTTATCGCTCTCTTTTTCAGCTTTCATGCAACCAGATGGAAAAACTACCTTCTTATATTTTTCATTCCATTTGTTTTTTTGATATTGCATTTATCTTTTGGTCTGGGTTTATGTTCTGGAATTCTGCCTGTTCTTTTTAAGCAGGGTTTAAATAAAGTAAGGCACTAATTATCCTTTATGTGATATTCATCACATACACCATTGAGGAGAGAGATAGGTCTTTATTCATATCATTATCTCTCTCTAAATTAAGCTATGGGACGGAATAATCTGAAAAATACCCCAAATTTTAAAGAAAAATCCTTTAAGAAGATACTCATTTTGCTTTGTGTATCAGGCTTTGTATTTCCGCAATCAGCTGACGCCTATTGTTTAGATTTACATATCGGTGCTAATTTGGTGAGTTTTTATCGTTTACCTGAAAATAGCTCCATTGATTATGTCTTTTCAGAATCTGACGAGTTAATTACAGGCATTATCGGTGAGGGAGTAGCTGCGTCATATATCAGTGGAACCGGCTGGGTAGGCAGCTTAGAATATATCAAAGCAGAAGATGGCTACTGGCTTGAGTCTTCATATCCCATTAATTTATGTATCCCTAATGCAGTCCCTACGGGAACAGAATTGCGTTATACCCTCCATGAGGGCAGTAATCTCATTTCATATCCCAGCCGAGCCTCGCTTCCCCTTGAAGCCGCTCTTCCGGAGGGCATTGAAGACAATATATCAGGTATAATTGGAGAGGGAGTAGCTGCTCAGTATATTGTAAATATAGGCTGGATGGGAAGTCTTACCCATTTTGAAGGAAATAAGGGCTATTGGATTCGTACCAATGAAACCATCACTTTTTCCTTTAACACCCACTAAATTCATTCTGTAATATTCTCTTACATTCCGATACAAAATACTCTGATGGTATTTTCGTCTGATATTTGTAATTTCCTCCGCTGACTTTTAACTGAAATAATTTCATATATTTTTGGAGGGTATTTTGAAAATTTTAACCAATTGTTTAACCTTTATTTTTACAGTTTCTTTCGTTTTTGCTAATTTCCAGATTCCGATAAATGGTGGGTCTGCTAAAGTGTCTGTTAATCAGGAGCACTCAACCCTTTTAAAAGTGCATATTGAAATGGGAGATTTTGAACTGCAGCAAGTAAATTCTCCTGAAGGTGAGTTTGCCAGACTTACTTTACCAGGCTTCCACACATCAAATCGTATCGGGTACCCTGAACTGCCACAGATTCATAATTTAATTGAACTCCCTCAAGGGGCAGAGCCCAGAATCGAAATTGATTATGAATCCTATGAGGTGGTAGATATTGCAAATTATGGTATAGTTAACCCATTGTTCCCTCGACAACCCTCTTTATCAAAATCACAATCCCCTGCAGATATCCCTTTTGAGTGGAATCAAAATATCTACTATATGAATGATTTTATCGGAGAAGAGTTGATCACCATTGAGGATAAAGGAACGCTGCGATCAATGCGAATTGCAAACTTGATTGTAAGACCAGTGAATTATAATCCTCATACTAATGAGCTTAAAATCATCACTGATCTGCAAATATCAATTCACTTTGATAATGCTGATATTGTAGAGACGGAAAGATTAAAGACGAAATATTATTCACCCTATTTCGAAGCAAATTACCAACAGATTAAAAATTACCAAACACCTCAATTAAGGGATGATTTAGTGAATTATCCATTAAGCTATCTTATTGTTACCAATCCCCTGTTTGAAGCCCAGTTAGCCGATTTTGTTGAATGGAAAACTCAGAAGGGTTTCGTGGTGCAGGTTGCCAATACCTCAGATATTGGGTCTTCAACCTCTGCAATTAAATCCTATATTCAAAATTTATATGAAAATCCAAGTTCGGACTTTCCTGCGCCCTCATTTGTTTTATTTGTGGGGGATGTAGCCCAGGTACCCACCTTTAACGGTACTACAGGGAGCCACGTAACCGACTTATACTATGTTGAGTTTACCGGAGATAAACTGCCTGAAATGTATCATGGAAGATTCTCTGCACAAAACAGCAGCCAATTACAAATTCAATTGGATAAATCCCTCATGTACGAAAAATTTCAAATGCCTGATCCCTCCTACCTGGAAGAAGTCCTCATGATCTCTGGAGTTGACGGATCATTTGCACCTACCCACGGGAATGGTCAAATTAATTATGGTACAGACTATTACTTTAATGAAGAGCATGGGATTTATTCTCATACTTATCTCTACCCTGCTTCTGATGCCCCCAGTGCTGCTGGTGAAATTATTGAAGATTATAATGAAGGGGTTGGATTTGCAAATTACACCGCCCATTGCAGTTCATCCGGTTGGGCTGACCCTAGTTTTACCGTCTCAGATGTACCTGGTTTATATAACGACGGCATGTATAATCTGATGATCGGGAACTGTTGTACTTCTACTGCCTTTGATGTGGGAGAATCCTTTGGAGAAGCAGTCTTGAGAAAAGCGAACGGTGGTGCTGTAGGATATATCGGCGGGACTAACTCCACTTACTGGGATGAAGATTACTGGTGGGGTGTAGGTTCAGGTTCAGTATCTGCTAACCCGGTGTATGAGAATATGGGAGCCGGTGTGTATGATGGTCTTTTTCATGAATATGGCAATGAATTAGAACAGGATTGGTTTGTAGTAAATGATGCCATTAATTTAGCAGGAAATCTGGCGGTTATGGAAGGTGGCGGTAATGATGATTACTACTGGGAAATCTACCATAATATGGGGGACCCTTCCATTATGACTTATTTAGGAATGCCTTCTGAGCAAACAGTAAACCATTTACCTGTTCTTCAAATTGGAACAGATTCTTTCTGGGTGTCTGCCTCCCCCTATACCCACATAGCCATTGCCATGGATGGTGTGTTGTATGGTTCTGTCTATACTGGTGACAATTCTGATGTGGAAGTTCCTATAACTCCGTTTACCACAGCAGGAACGGCTACGGTGGTAGTTACCGGACAAAATAAGCAGCCCTATATCGGTACCGTTGAAGTAGGGAATGCAGAAGGACCTTATGTAGTTGTTGATAATTTCTCGGTTTCCACATCCAATGGGGATGAAAATATAGAGTACGGTGAAACAGTTAATGTCTCCCTTGAGTTGAAAAATGTGGGTAACGAAACCGCTTCTAATATTTGGGCTGATGCAACAGTTAGTCTTGAAAATGGTGAATATATTGATCTTATTGATGCAAGTGACGGATTTGGAGATATTGATCCCGAAGAAGTGGTATCGGTACAAAATGCCTTAAGTTTTACCGTTTCTAACTCTGTACCCGATGACTATGATTTTTCACTATCCGTCTTAATTTCCGATTTCGGAAACACTAATATGTGGAGTTATAATCTGAATATGACTGCCTTTGCCCCTGTAATCACTTTAGATGAGATTACGATAAATGATGCAGACAGTCAAGCCGACCCTGGTGATGTTACTACCGGAAGGGTTACTATCCAAAACATAGGAGGGGCTTCCTTACCCGGTCACGGCTTCTCAGGTTTAGTTGATATTTCCTTTTCTTCTGATGATCCTTATGCCGTTGTATCAGGAGCTGATAATTTCCCTGAATTGCTGCCGAACTATGAAAATGCAGCTGAATTTAATCTCTCAGTTTCAGAAGATGCGCCTATAGGTCATAATGTGTTATTCACAGCCACTGTCATGGGATATAACTTTGAAACAACCTTAACAGGTTCATTTACCATTGGTCTCACTATAGAAGATTTTGAAACAGGTAATTTTGCCAATCTCCCCTGGAATTTTGCAGGCGATGCAGATTGGGAAATTACTTCCGATGCCTATGAGGGAGAATATAGTGCAGGTTCTACCACCATAACGCATAATCAGAGCAGCGAATTAATATTATCCGCAAATGTTACTGCTACCGATGAAATATCTTTCTATTACAAAGTATCCTCTGAAAGTAATTATGACTATCTGCGCTTCTATATTGATGGCACAGAACTGGATGCCTGGTCAGGTGAAGTTAACTGGACTTTGGCAACTTACCCCGTGTCTTCCGGTGAGCATACTTTCAGATGGGCATACACGAAAGATGGTTCGGTGGACAGTGGCAGCGACAGAGGCTGGATTGACTATATCATTTTCCCACCCGTAGGAGCGCCGGCGTTCCCTGACATTGCCCTCAGTGCTGAGGAAGTATCCATTCAATTAGAAGCTGATTCCGCAGGAGACAGTCAGTTTACCATATCAAACAATGGCGATGGTGAATTACAATATTCTATTTCGGCTGTCATAGATGACCCTGAATTGGCTGGAGTTGAACATGAAATTATGAAATTGGAAAAAGGGGAGAGAGACCCCAGGCCCGGCATGTCTCCTTCCAGAGATTATGGCGGTCCTGATGCCTTTGGTTATCAGTGGATTGACAGTAATGAGCCGGGAGGTCCGGAATATACCTGGACTGAAATTAATTTCTGCGGAAATCTCATTGGTGAAGGGGATGATTCCAACGAAGGACCTTTCGAAATTGGTTTTCCCTTTTACTTTTACGGCAATGAATATTCAGCAGTAAGAGTGTGTTCAAACGGATTTTTGTCGCTTACTTCTACAGCAACAGCTTACGACAATGAAGCAATACCTTCGTCAACTGATCCAAATGCCTTATTGGCTCCTTTCTGGGATGATTTAAATCCCAATGATGGTGGGCAAATGTACTATTATCAGTGGGGTGATCAATTTATTGTAGAATGGGACGCTATTCCTCATTACGGTAGCGGCAATCCTGAAACTTTTCAGGTGATACTCAATTCTGACGGTTCAATCCTTTTTAATTACAAAATTGTTGCAGACGGCTCCAGTGCCACAGTGGGAATCGAAAATGAAAATGGTACCGACGGATTACAGGTAGTCTTTAATTCTTCCTACCTCAGTAGTGAAAAGTCTATCCTTTTTGGTTCAAACTTTCTGCAACCCTGGATGCAGGTCATGCCCATTTCAGGTATAGTAGCACCGGGAGAAGATGCCCTTATTACAGTGGTATTTAATTCAGAAGAATTGGCAGAAGGTATGTATACCGGCTCACTGAATATTACTTCTAATGATCCTGAAGATTATCTTCTTACACTTCCTGTCTCCATGGAAGTTGGTGAGGGGGGAGACTGTGGGGAAGCAGGTGATGTGAATGGTGACGGAGATGCCAATATTCAGGATATAATTCTTGTGGTGAATTGTATTTTATATGATGCCTGTAATAACTGTTCAGATTTAAATAGTGATAATGATATCAATATTCAGGATATTATCACATTGGTGAATATTATTTTAAACTAAAACAAATAAGGAGGGATTGATCTGTGAAATCTGTATTCCCTGCCATTTATATAATTTTAGTTGGGATAGCTTTTTCCGATTGTATGGAAGGAGATTGCGGTCCACCATTAGGGATGCCAAATTATCTCTGTAGTGATGGGGTAACCGTTGGAGGTCCCGGTGATTGCATTCAATCAGAGGATGGTTCCTGTGCATGGGAAATCATCTCCTGTCCTCAGTCCGCCTTTCAGGGTTATCTTCAGCCCATTGAGGCTTCTTTTTGTATGGATGCCTGTTCTCATTACTATTTAGAGACTGAAACCGAAGAGTTTCTCACAAACATTACCCATCTGGAAAATATTGATGCATTAGCCTTTTATTCCCATAGATATGTAAGTATTAATGGGGAAGATGTGTGGTGCGTAGAATGCGGAGCCGTTGATGTTTCTGCTATTCATATTTCTGGTGCTTGTGAATATCCGGTGGACTGTTTTCAGGACCCTTGCATTGAAGCCTCCTGCCCGGCTTACCCGGATGCAGAGTGTACAGCTAATTTCTGTGGAGGCTGTCATGCGGACTTTTACCAAAATGGTGAACTAGTGACAGATTGTTATTCTCCTGCTGATTGTATTAATTATATGGACTGCAATTCTTGTACCGAGAATGGCTGTTTTTGGCAACCAATAGGTGAAGGAATCTGTGCCGATGAATGTATGATTGCAGATTTGGATTGTTATGGCGAAACAGAGTGGTGGCAGGCAGACTGCCCTGAATCGCAAGCCTGTGTTGATCTTAGCGGAATTGACTTTGGGTTCTGTGACATGGCGTTAGGAGTAGGATTTGTAAATGGCGAATGCCAATATCTCTCCGGCTGTGGCTGGTGGGATCAATATGGCAATGATTGGTCACATGCATTTTTTGGATCAATGGCTGATTGTGAATCAGTCTGTGGATCTGAGAACCTCACTTGTGAGGAAATTGCTACCGAATATGAAAATTTACATACTGGAGACTATGCTGTCTGTGAGGTTGACATTGACTGCATGGCCGTTTGGGGAGACTGTGATGTGGGGTTAGGAGGCTGTCATTATTCAGTGAATACGGAGCACTATCCTGAAGATGAAATACATCAGCTGGTAAATTATTGGAATGAGGGTAACTGTATGGAGTGGGTCTGTGATTGTACTGGTTTGCCTTATGCTCAATGTCTCAATGGTCAATGTACTTCTGCTTATTGTTATGGTGAAAATCCTGCCGGTTGTCAATCCACCGGTTGCTCTGAGGGTTATGATTGTGTGGTCAATGCGAATGATTGCATTCCCTCTGCATGTTATTGTGACGGATTTTACGGCAATTGGTTCTGCACAGAAGATTGTGGCGGCGGTATCTGTGAGGCGGTATCTGCTTCTGGTGATTTAAATGGGGACGGACTAACTAATGTGGTAGATGTCGTCATTGCCGTTGAACATATTTTATCCGGTGAGTATAACGCCATTGGAGATATGGATGGTGACGGAAATCTCAATGTGGTTGATATTATTCTATTGGTGAATGAGATTTTAGGATAGATCAGCAGCCAATAGAATTTGATTTATGTAAAGGAAGGGGTTCGAACGGTCGAATCCCTTTTTTTATATTTTAACCAAGAATTTCACGAAAAATTATGAAGATTGAAAAAATCAATTTTATACTATACATTTTGAGGATCGGATACACTAACTAAATGTACATAAACTGAATTACAGTAAATCTAATTGATTGAAGAATATCAAACATTCAATTTTAAACAGTAAGTTGATCAAATTCAGGTTTACCTGAAAATTCATTTTCATAAGCAGAAATAAATTTATTCAATTCTGTTTGTGCTTTGGCTTTTTCACCTAGAGAAACTCTTGCTAAATATTTATATTCATGAGCACTTTCATGCCAAGACTCCCAACAAATAAGTGTCTCTGAAAGAAATATTGTGAAATTATATTCACATTCATGATACGACCAGACCATTCCCTCCAATACTTCATTATAAATCAATAAGTTTAACCTATCCCTTATTTCTTCTAACCATGAAGCGTATAATTCAGGAATAATACCATCCTTACCAAAAAGACTTATAGCTCTAGTAATATTATGTTTAAAGAGATTCATATCTTGAACTTTTCTTGCTTCCTTAGCGCGTTTTAAAACTTTATTGTATTTTTCAATATCGAGACTATAAGATATATGGTTCCAATTAAAGCTAAAAGTTCCGTCTGTAAATAATATGACTGGTTCTTTTTGTGAAAATACTTTACGAATTTTTGCTATTAGGGAATTTCTCCTATTTTTAGCTTGTTCAGGATTGGCATCTGGCCAGATATCTAAACTTAGTTTGTGACTCCTTATTCCATTTTTATTTTTATACCCTTTTAATATTAAATAGGAAAGTAGTAACCTTGATTGTTTTGACGGCCAGGAGGATTCTGGAATGGAAACACCAAATTCATAAATTTTAAATCCTCCAAAAAGCGAAATTTCCAAATCAGGACTTTTATCCTTGCTTACTTTATCAATTATATGTGTAACTCTTCTTTGATATATAATGTAAACACTGGTAATAAGGATTAAAGTAAGAATAAATTGGAAATACCAAAGTTTCCAGAATGGAGGTTGAATTTCAAATGAAAAGCTATCTGATTGCCCGTACATTCCATCTTCCTGAATTCCTTCAACCATCAAATTGTATTTACCTGGAGGAAGATTTTGATATTTGAGTTCATGGATACCAGGGGAAGTATTCCAGTCAGATTCAAAACCCTCTAATCTGTATTTGATCATACCATTGGCTAAGTGTGAAAGACTCCCAATTCCTAACTGAAAACTCACTGAATTATCCTGGTAATGCAGTGGTGCGTTCATTTGATATACTAAATTCCCTGATATTTTGATTTCCTGAATTTTAGGTTTAATGAAATGATTTTTATCAATCCTAATTGGTTTAATTTGAATAATACCATTTACCGATGAAAAAAATAATTTCCCAGTTTGATCTTTTACTACATCATAAATTGGATTTTCTAAAAATGTGTCATTGATATTAAAGGGAAAAATATCCTCCATTGTAAGTACTACTAATCCCTTCTGTGTGCCTATCCATAATTGGCCGAAATTATCTTCAATCATACAGTGGATCTTTTTATGAGGAATTCCGTCATTGGTTGTAAAATATTTTAATTTTCCTTCTGAATATTTTATTAATCTCCTATTAGTTCCATAATATTCTGAATTATCTATACCATTGACAAAATTGGTTACTTTTTCGGATATTGGGGTATTAAGAGGATGGGGCATAATGATTGAATCAACATCCCAAAAGTATGTCCCTTGATCCGTAGAAGCAATTATACCGTTTTCATAATAATCCATATCAATTATATGCAAATCCTTAAATTCATTAATTATTGTGGGAAGTTTTGAAGCGGAGGAAATCAGATACATCCCGGGACTTGAACCCAGAAAAAGGGTATCCTCATTCCAAGGTAAAATGCAATGCTGAGTAGCAGTAGGGAGGAATATTTTATCTTCTTTGGTTAATTCATGATCATACACTGCAACCCAATTTGCATCTGATGCCGTAATAATAGATTTTTCTGTAATAGCTATATCGTTGGAGTATCCACTTAATATATTATTTTTAAAAATTTTTCTATCCTGAAAATCAACAAGATAATGGGATACTGAATTTATGCTGCTGGTAATAATTTTCCCATCAGATTGGATTGCAATATCTATGAAATTTTCAAGATGTTCAATTTTAGGTTTGAATACACTCACCTTCGGGTACATGAGTATCCAAATACCATTTTCTGTGCCGAACCATCTGTTGCCTGATTTATCCTGGAGGAAAGATTTAAAATAAGAAGCATGTAATCCAGATTGATAATCAAATATTTCATCTGTAGTTCCATCATAAGGGATGTCCTTAGTGAAATGTTGGATTCCATCATCAAACCCAAACCAAAGAGAACCATCACTATCAATAAAATGGGACCAATAAAAGAATGTGTTATCCATCAGTTCTAGAGAATATTGACTTTCAATTTTACTCAATTTAAATTCTCCGTTATGCAGAGTATGAGGTGTTTGTTCGCCGGCAACAAGAATTTGGTTTTGATATTCTACAATGTCCCAAATTTTTATTGAAATACATTTAGGGGGTAATTTTGGTTCTATTATATTATTCCCATCCCAAATGAAAAGTGATTGATTTGTCCCAATATATAATTTGCCATCTTTACCTAGCAATAGGTTTCGTATATACTGATTTTTTAACTGGGATATTAGCGAATGCTCAATAGGGATATTGTCCTCAAATAAATAAAAACCAATTTCAGTGCCTGCCATGATTGAACCGTTTGCTTCATAAACAGAGTTTACTTGAAAATTAATTAATAAGGTGTCAAATTCCATTCCCTGCCAGAATTTGTCTTTAATCGAGATTAACCCTTCAGATGAGGCGGCAATAACATTTCCATTTGAATGGAGTGTTAAATCATAAATCCTACTTTCTAAAATTGAATTCATATTCTCAAAGGTAAAGAAAGATGTACCGTCCCATTTACAGAGACCTGACCGTGTACCTATCCAAACCTGTCCGTCGTTATCTTGAACCATTGCTTCAATATGGTTCCCAGGCAGTCCGTTTTTCTGACTGAAATGTTTGAATAAATAGGATTCTTCTAATTGATATTCCGTAGAATATAGTAATGAGAGTAGGAATGTGATGCCCAGTTGAACGGAACTC